>JANXVQ010000743.1 GCA_025351545.1 Spirosoma sp. | reverse complement strand
GTTGCGGCACAGAGAACACAGAGAAAATAAAAACTCCGTGCCCTCTGTGCCGCAACGGCGTACCGCTCTGTGGTTAAACCTACTTTGATATGATAATGTATTTTTCAGATTTGGTCTCATTTCACTTCTTCACTCAAAATCCCATTTACCCGCCCAGGGGTCATGCGTTTGTCGTTGGAATCGCTTTAGCTTGGTTTGCATTCTGGCTAGTACGGCCTGATAGCGCGGGTTGCTGGCCAGATTTTTTACTTCATCAGGATCGGTTTGGAGGTCGTATAGTTCAAACCGTGGGCGATGCAAATAAGTCGCCACAGTTCGTTTGCCGTACAATTTCTGTTTCGCTCGGAGGATGTCCTGCCACGTAAACGAGTTATATAAATCGAGAGCCATCGGGTACGGAAGCGCATGAGCAATGTTAAAAATCAGCTTATATCGGCGCTCGCGCAACACCCGCATAGGATAGTACATAGTCACCTCGTGTAGTGAATGGGAGGCATAGACGTCATCCCAGCCCGTAGCGCCTTCCTGCTCAATAATAGTCTTAAACGAACGGCCCTGCTTCGGCGCATTGCCGGGCCAGATACCCGCAAAATCAAGTAACGTAGGCGTTATATCGACCCACGAAATCATGGCGTCCTGCACAAATCCCGGTTTTTTCGGCTTCGGCAGCTTCATGATACACGGCAACCGCATGCCCGGTTCATATACATTCGTTTTCGACCCCGGAAATGGAGCCCCGTTGTCTGACAGGTAAATAATCAGCGTATTGTCGTAGTGGCCCGTATCTTTCAAATAGTCGATCAGGCGACCAACCCCGGCATCAAGGCGGCTTACTGATTCATAATACTGAGCCAATTCTGCCCGGCACGCTTTCGTATCGGGCAAATAGGAAGGCACCTTAACATCGCGGGGTTGGTAGAAATGGTCGCCCACCTGCGGATATCCACCAGGACGATTACCAAATAAATTGGGCTTCGACCCGTCGAAAATGGGTGAGCCATCGGCGGCAACAGTATTGCTGCGATGCGGATCATCGGTAGCGAAATAGAGAAAAAACGGATTGGCTGATTTCTCATCCAGAAACGAGTAGCACTGTCGGGCCATCTCCACCGGGCTACGGCCAATAGACGCCGGGTCATTGACGCCACCTGCCTTAAGTACCTGCCGGAAGTGATAAACTTGCTCCGGCGCTACATGCAATTTACCAATACGGGCGGTGCGATACCCAGCCTGTTCGAGCAAAACGGGCAATGAACGCACCGTATCAAACGAGCTGAAATGATGCTCCTGATGCTCCAACCCATACATGCCGTTGGCGTGATTATGTATCCCGGTTAGCAGTACCGACCGGCTGGGGCTACAACTGGCTGTTGTACAAAACGCATTTGAGAAGCGAACACCATCGGCCGCCAGCTGGTCGATATGCGGTGTTTTTACGGATAGATTTCCATAACAGCCAATAACTTCCCGGCCATGATCGTCGGCGACAATCAACACAATGTTCGGAACCGAATAAGTCGGCTGCTGTACAGCACTAATTGATATACCCTGATACCCATTACCGATAGACTTATCCAATGGTCCGAAAACAATACAAAAGCAGACCGAGATACAAATAAGTATAGTTTTTTCAATATTCATATCATCAGTAAGTTAATAATTGACCTTTTAAAGCTTGTATTTTACCAATAAGTATATATTTTGTTACTAACAAATGCATACAAAAAACTATTACAATAAAAATAGTCATTATAAATAACAACAGTAGGCACAATATTTGCACACGTTGTAATTGCTTTGTCTAACTATTAATACACTTTTCATGACCGTTTTTCTCCGATGGGTAGGGGTAATTTTACCCCAATTTATTTCGATAATAACGCTCGCCCAACTCACAATTACCAGTCCGGTTCCGCGAATGGTTTTTCAGCGCAATTTAGCGAATGAAGCCATTGTAACGGTAACGGGTATGGCGCCACAAACGGCTACACTGGTCGAAGCCCGTTTTGTACCGATGGCCATTGGTCAGGGGGCCGTTACCGCCTGGACACCCTTAAATTTCCTACCTAACTCATCGGCATTTCGGGGGAAAGTGACAGCGTCAGCGGGATGGTATCGCCTGGACGTTCGGGCGAAGGCCGGTACAACTCTGCTGACGCAAACACAGGTTAACCGGGTAGGCGTTGGTGAAGTGTTTGTAGTAGCCGGGCAATCAAATGCGTATGGTGGATTTCAACGAGTGTCCAGTGCTGTTGACGACCGCGTTATGTGTCTCGATTTTCGGCAGGATAGCCTGAGTGAGCAACTATTACCGCTTCAATTTAGCCACATTAGCTATGGAACCAGCATTGGCCCCAGCCAACCTCCGCACTTGTATGGTAGTTTAGGAGATAAACTCGCACAACGGCTCAATGTACCCATCTTGTTTCTGGGAGCCGCTTTGGGTGGAACCACCAGCACACAGTGGCAACAATCGGCAGCAGGGAATATTGGAACAATACCCAGTTTAGCTGTTTATCGACAACTGGGTGTTATCCTGTTACATTACATTGCTCGAACCGGAGCACGTGCCGTTCTCTGGCATCAGGGCGAGGGTGATATATCGACTAACACACAAACATACTTTAACAACATCAAGTATGTAATAGATAAAAGTCGCCAACAGGTTGGTGACAAACCATTAGCCTGGGTCGTTTCGCGAGTAAGTTACGTTAATGGGCAAACAAACCCGCTGGTTATTGCTGCTCAAAATCAACTTATCAGCACCGTTTCTAATGTATTTGCCGGACCCGCTACCGATAGTCTTACAGGGACTGATAACCGAGCAGATAACGTTCACCTTCAGGGGCCTGGTCTCATTCGTTTTACGAATGCCTGGGATCAGAGTCTGACAACGTCGTTTTTTCAGAATGCGATACCCTTCATGCCTACAGATTCGGCATCTCTTATTACCAGTGGTTATACCTTACCGCTCACCCGTCGACAGGGGGAAACGATAGCTGCAGCTTCGCTCCGTAGTGATCCACATGAATCAGACAATCAGTATGTAGCCCAGGTAGTTCGCGTCAGCGATGGCGCAATGGTCGTTGAATCGGCCCCCAGCACAGACAATCCTATTTTAATAACATTACCGTTCGCATTGGCAAATGGTCAGTATCGGCTACGTACCCGATCAACACATCCGGTCATTGTAGGCACTCTGGGCGAACCGTTCAACGTTCAGCAGGATGTATCCCCTAGTGCTCCTTTCCTCATATCTCGCTTACCGGTGAGTGGCGGCACGGCGGATACTGCTATTCGACGCCTGGGGTATAACTTTGAGTACTATGCGCACGCTTTTTATGCTATGGTACAAGCTACTGTACCCGTAGAAGTCCGTTTGCAGCGTATCGACGGCGGCAGTTTCAGCGATTCTGGCTGGAATATTGCCCCGCCCAGTTCGCAGGCACCCGACCGGGAGTCGTTCGCAGATTTCAATTATCTGCGTAATTATCCGCCTGTATCCGGGGGTGTAGGGGGTGTAGAGCCCGGCAAATACCGCCTGTCAGTACGTCGTCAGGGCGATACAGGAACGGGTTTATGGTACGAAATGGTGTTGCTAAACTGGCGTAGTATTCTCTATTATCCGATGGAGCCTATTGGAGCCATTCCACCAGTATTAACTGTGAACGCTCAGGCAGCATCTTCCTGCCTGAGCGGATCGGTAAACGTGGCGGTTGATGTAACCGATGGCACAGTAAACAGCGGTAACGTATATAGCGTTCGATTATCTGATGCGAATGGCTCATTCAAGAATGAGACAGTCATTGGCAGTAGCACAACCAGCCCCATCACCGCTACCTTATCGCCGTCGTTGCCCGCTGGAACCAATTATCGCATACGGATAGTGGCAAGCAATCCGGCGGTAGCCAGCGCGCCCAGTCAACCGTTATCTATTTGTGCCGGTGGCGCCGACCTTTCGCTGAACATGAGCGTCAGTAACCGAACACCGGCACCCAGCCAGCCTATTACCCTGACACTAGTGTTAACAAACGCAGGCCCATCGGATGCATCTAATGTAACAGCCCAAAGTTTACTACCGGCTGGCATGGGTTTTATAGACGCTACGTCAGCCGGTATTACAGCAACAGCAAATACAGTCAATATCAATGCCGGTACACTGTTGACTGGAGTCAGCCAGCCCTTCGTATTTCGAGTTAAAGCCAGCCAGCCAGGCGTGTTTGCCCTTTCTGCCCAGATTATGTCAAGTAGCCCATCTGATCCTGATAGTCAGCCCAACTCAGGTACCGGCGATGGCCAGGACGATGAAGCTACGGTTGACCTACGCACCCCAAATGCCAGTGGTCCAGTCATGGCTTCGCCCAATCCTAATCAGGTTCCGCTGCCATCTGTTCAGTCAAGTCAACCCCCAACGGACCCCACCAAGGCCGACCTGAGCTTATCAGTCAGTACAAACAATTTGGCAGTCGCCCCAAATCAAGTGATTAGTCTAACCGTAACTGCTACCAACCAGGGCGGTGCAACGGCTAACAATGTTACGTTGCAAACACTCTTACCCACGGGCTGGCAACTAACCGTTACCTCAGGTTTGACCGTTAGTGGGCAGACTGTAACGGGCACTATTGGCACTGTTCAGACGGGGAGTACAGGCTCACTGGTTTTATTGATAAAAGTGCCAAATTCGGGAACAGTACGTTCGCAGGTTTTCAGCGCTACACCTGCCGACCCCGACTCAACGCCAGGCAACGGCTTTACCAATGGCGAAGACGATACAGCCGCGCTAACCATACGCGTAAAGTAATAGAATCATAAAATGCAGACACATAACATATACTTACTCTAGCATAGTATTTGCTTGATGGATAGACAATTATCCCCTACCCATCAAGCAAATACCATAAAACATGAAAAAGTATGTATTAACTGTCTACAAATTAAGGTTTGTGATATTTTTGATCTACTTATTATATTCCACAACCAGTTCTGCTCAAACGCTTACGACATCTAATCTACCAATTGTACTTATAAATACACAAAGTCAAACCATCACTGATGAACCCGGCATTATTTGTAGCCTGACAATAATTAACAACATCAGTGGTACAAACAATGTCACTGACCCAGCCAACGAGTATGACGGAAAAGCTAAAGTTGAGTACCGGGGCTGTACTACCCAGAACTTCCCCAAAAAGCCATTAGCTATTGAGCTACGATCAACGACTGCCGTTACGACGTCGATTAACGTTCCTTTATTCAGTTTCCCCGCACAGAGTGACTGGATACTAAATCCCGCTTACACGGATAAAACGTTTACACGGGATGTTCTGGCCTTTTACATGGCCAACGCATCAAGACGCTACGCGTCACGCACGAAATACGTTGAAGTCATTATTAATGGTGAATATCAGGGAATCTTTGTTTTTGAGGAGAAAATAAAACGCGATGCGGGCCGGATAAATATAAATAAACTGGATCCTGGCGATTTGGGGGCAAACTCAATTACGGGTGGTTACATAGTTAAAGTCGATAAAGTCTGTGGTAACTATGACCCAAACCATAGATGGGCATCGGCTTACTTGAGCCCTGGGGGCACTCAGCCACATTACTGGCTAACCGATTATCCTAAAGACGCCAATATTGTTCCACTGCAATTTACGTACATTAAAAACTACATTAATTCCTTTGAAACGATGATGTCCAGCAGTTCATACTGCGCTGGATATAGTAGCTATATCACCGATAGTACATTCGTCGATTACATGTTAGTCGAAGAGATGTCAAGCAACTCAGATGCCTATAGTTACAGCACTTTTCTGTCTAAAGAGCGGAACAGCAAAGGAGGAAAGCTGTCGGCGGGGCCAGTCTGGGATTTTAATCTGGCTTTTGGTTTTTTAACGAGCCCCTTCGATGGTAACTCTCAAAGTTATCAGGGCTGGCGTTATACAGCGACCAACGATCCAAGCTCTCCCAAGCCCTTCTGGTGGGGAAAGCTGTTAAATTGCCCTGCGTTTGGAACTCAATTTGTAGCTCGCTATCAAAAATTACGCCAAACCGTCTGGAGTACGCCTATATTAACTGCGTTTATTGACGCACAATATGCTACACTGAATCAGGGAGCATTCAGTCGTAACTTCCAGAAATGGCCGATCATTGGCGTAGCTACCTGGACCGACCAGCCATCTGTAAATGGTGCTACGCTAGAGGCCGAATTTGATTCATTGAAAACCTGGATGGCGAATCGCCTGAACTGGATGGATACTAATATCTGCGGATTTACTGCGTTGCCGACAGTCGCTATCAGTACGAATCCGTTGCCTGTCAATGAAGACCAAACAGCTTTGTTATCCTTGATCTTTACAGGTATTGCTCCCTGGTCTTATACGCTCTCATCGGGCCTAAGCGGAACGGCAACCAGCAGTCCGACCAATGTCATTGTGTCCCCAACTCAAACAACTACGTATACTATTCAGTCACTACAAAATGGGTGTGGCACAGGTACAGGATCAGGAACAGCCATTGTTACGGTTTTACGCGCTGCGGCAGACCTATCGCTCTCATTGGCTACTGATAAACGAACAGCCGCCCTCGGCGACACAGTAAGCATGGAAGTAGCGCTTATGAATGCCGGGCCTAAAACAGCTCGCTCTATTCAGATGGAGAATCGCTTACCTATAGGCATAACATTTGCAGGAAGCTCCTTGTCAACCATAAGTCAGAGTAATGATATCGTTACGATAACGAGGGATAGTTTAGAAGCTGGTCAAACGGCGATTTTCGCCTACAATATCAAGATAATAAATAACGGCACCTTTTTGAACGCTGCACAAATTACGGCCAGCAACCGGCCTGACCCCGATAGCCAACCCAACTCGGGTACCGGCGATGGCCAAGATGACGAGGCTACAGTTGACCTGCGTACGCTCGATGCCAGTGGTTCAATTATGGCCTCTCCCAACCCAAATCAGGTCCCGCTGCCTCTAGTGCTCTCAAACCAGCCCCCAACTGATCCTACCAAGGCCGATTTGAGTTTGACTATGAGTGCCAGTAGGTTGGCCATCTCACCGAATGATCAAGTTAGTATCACCCTCTCAGTCTTCAACCGTGGGGGAGCCGATGCTACCAATATTGCCCTACAAACGCTCTTGCCCGCGGGCTGGCAACTAGTTGTAACGGCAGACTTAACTATAAATGGACAAACCGTTACGGGCAATATTGGCACTGTGCCAGCGGGTAGTGTAGGATGGATGGTCTTAGTGCTGCAAGTACCCACAGCAGACACTTTGTGGGCGCAGATCTTTAGTGTCGCCCCCGCCGACCCCGACTCAACGCCAGGCAACGGCTTTACCAATGGCGAAGACGATACAGCCGCGCTAACCATACGGGTAAATTAACGAATAAGAAACAATAAAGAAGGCCCCGTTATTTACGGGGCCTTCTTTATTGTTTCTTGAGAATTTCTTCCAGAAACTCCCGAAACTGCTCGGAAAATTCGGGACGCTTGAGAGCAAATTCGACAGTTGTTTTCAGGAAGTCAAGTTTATTACCAATATCATGCCGCTTGCCTTCAATGCGATGCGCGTAAACATTTTCGCGCTTAAGCAGCAGCAAGAGCGCGTCGGTTAGCTGAATTTCGTTGTTTTTTCCAGCCGGCGTTTGCTCCAGCATGGAAAAAATCTCGGGCGTCAGTATATAGCGGCCGGCAATAGCCAGATTCGACGGAGCTTCAGCAAGAGACGGTTTTTCTATCAACGTACTCAACTCCATAATCCTGTCGCTCAGCGACTTTCCGCCCACAATACCATACCGATTGACCTTGTCGTGGGGTACTTCTTCAACAGCAATTACAGAACAGCCATATTGAGCATAGGTATCAATAAGCTGTTGGGTTACGGGAATAACCGAATCCATGATTGTATCGCCCAGAAGAACAGCAAATGGCTCATTACCAACATGATGACGGGCATACCGAATAGCATCACCGAGACCGTTCAGTTCCCGCTGTCGCACATAATGCAAGTTAGCCATGTCAGATAGACGGCGCATCTCGTCCAGCAAAAGCTGGTCTTCTTTTTCTTCGAGCCGGGTTTCAAGCTCGTAATTGCGGTCGAAATGGTCTTCAATGGCTCGCTTGCCTTTGCCCGTAATAATCAGAATATCTTCAATGCCCGAATCAACGGCTTCCTGCACGACATATTGAATCGTAGGACGGTCAATAATAGGCAGCATTTCTTTGGGCTGAGCCTTTGTGGCTGGTAAAAACCGGGTTCCAAGACCGGCAGCGGGAATAACAGCTTTCTTTATCATTTTGGATTTTATGTAGAGACGCATACTTGCGTCTCATTGGCCAGATGTTTTTTTGATGATATTAATTGCTGACGCCAAGGAGACGCAAATATGCGTCTCTACATAACATAAGGCTTTATGACACGGGCATTTACTTTTCTGAGTTCGACAAAGAGCCGATTCAACATGGCATCATCGCGGTAGAGACCAATGATGGAACCTCCCGAGCCCGTAAAGGAAGCCGATGCACCACAGGCACGGGCAGTTTCGATTAAACTCAGGTTTCGGTCGCTGATGGTATAAATCCGGGAACGCAAATCGAAATTACGGTTGACGAGTTCATTCAGCAATTTGGTGTCTTGCCGAAGCATGGCATCCCGTCCTTCGCGGGCAACATCGGCAATGGCGCTCATTGTATCGACCACGTCCGGCTCACCCTTGAGCCACCGCGCCCGAACGTCGTTATGCACTCGTCCCGATTGTTTACCCAGATCGGTATTGTAGGCGATGTATAATCTGGGCAGCAGGTGCGAATCGAGTGGTTCGTAATGGCCGTAGCCCTGTCGTTCCATTGTTTCACGGTCGAAGTCCATATAAACGCATCCTTCGTAGCACTGAATAACGCGATCCTGCAAACCAGCCGTAATACCCAGTTCCTCCGATTCGGTTGCCAGTACCAAGTTCGGCAATATTGGCAGTGGAATCTCAACGCCATAAAATTGCATAAGTGCCCGGAAAGTGGCGACAATAATAGCACTGGAACCTGACAGGCCAACCTGCCGGGGAATAGAGGTGCTGTATCGAATCGAAAAATTCTGATTAGGGAGACGTATTCGTTCGGCTTCGCAGTATTCGGCGAATTTCTTGATAGCGGCCTTCAACAACGGAACGCCCCCGTGGTAGCCGAGCGTACTGACGGAGTCGCGCAGGTGGTGCAGGCTCCGAAACACGTTCGTATCCTGCGGCTGGGGTTCAATATGCAGTTCGGGCGAAGGGTACAGCGTTACCGACGCCCCGAAATTGCGGACGGTGATGGCAAGTGTTTTACAAAAAAAACCATCGGACGGGTTGCCAAGCAGCCCCGCCCGAGCATAGGCACGAGTTTCGATGAGCACAACAGTAAGGCGGAATCAGTGTCCGCAGGATTAACCAATTAAACGACAAGTTTACGAAAGAATCAGTAGCATAAAATCCCTGTACCAACCCTATACTACAATAAAAAAGCAACCGGGATATTTTTCCGGTCGCTTGACTCAATGGGTAAGTTATTTGTTTTTTTATAAGAAACACATATGACTCGATAATTAGTCTTGCTCAGACCTGGTTAACATCTTCTTCCTACACGTCCGTTTTATCCTTTTCCGTATACCCTACATTATGTGGATCATATCCATCACCCGGTATATCGCCCTCTTCAAGGTACGTGGCATCGGCCCGATGAAGAAGTGCATCGTCGGATGGGTTTTCGGCAACTTCGCTTAGTTTTTTCGCTGCTTCGTCGCTCATCATGCGTCCTTTCGGCAGTTCGGAAATCGCATCGGCGTCAACGTCCCATTCCTGGGTTCCACCTAAACTTTCGCCGTGCGGATCACCTGTCCGGCCTTCGCCAAGGTTTGCCTCGCGGGTATTCTGCGTTATTTCCAAATTATCTGAATCCATATCCATGCCCGACGATGAGTCTTTGTAGGAGTTGTTGCCAACCCCCTCCGATTCACGCCCATAGTCTGAATCGCCGTGCTGGTTGGGGTCTTTGGAATAAAATTCAGGATCTACTTTCTCCGGGTCGAATGGTGATGTAGTTGCCATAGCGTTACGTGTTTTTTTACACTATAACCCAGAACTGGAATAGGTTGTTTGGAAGCCATAATAAGCGGGGAAATTTGGACCTCTTCTGCCACTTTTTTATTTTCTCTTTAACAAAGCCAGTTCAGCAAGAAGTTGGTCATTGGTTTGTTGCAGCAGCGCAACGCGCTCATTAAGTTGAAAGAGCAGGAACTCCATATTTCGCAATCTTTCCTCTGTTGTAATCGCTGCTGACGGCGAATTAAGTACCTTAAACATCAGCCCTTCGCCCCGCAAAAGCCAGTCGCCATTCACCTGCGGATAGGCCATCAGAATTTTCTCGAGCGTATCGAAGCGAGGCTTCAGCCGACCATGCAAAATATGATAAACTTTTTCGCCCCGGTGTTCGCCCAACTGCCGGGCAAATTCAAGAACGCTGATATCAAGCGCGTCAATAAGTTGCTGAAGCCGCAGGTGGATAGTCATTACTTACACTTTATCATGTAAAAACAAACAACATTGTAGACAAGCCGGATCAAGTCGCTTCTGATCACCATAAACGACCCTTAATTCGCTTATTCTGATCAACTGGAGAATAATTGACGTTTGCAAAAATAGTTATAAAACGGGCTTGTATTTTACACAGTTTTGTGTAATTTTAAACTAGTAAACACCACCTCTTAAAAAGGCAAAAGGGACCTCAAAATGGGCCCCCTGCTTGAACAGTAAACAACAAATACTAATGAACACACAAAACAAAAGCCAAATCGAGACAATTCAAAGCGCTAATTTGCTTAATCCACAGGAAAAGATTAATGAACTGACTGGCGAGGTTGTTAACAGTGGGGCCGCCCGGCGGTACAAATACCTGGAAGGGCACCCTCGTCAATACCGATTCGATGCCAAGGAAGGTGTGTTCAATATCAACGGTAATGAGAAGGTAGGCCGCACCCTGACTTTCCAACCTATTGCCTGGCGTATTTTCACGGATAATATCCTGAACATGGGCACCAAAAACTGGGCAGAACTTTTCTTTATTGATGAGAAAAACTGCGTGTCGGCAATACTGTTTCATGGATATTCCGTGGATAATATTTTTCGGCTTATCGAACCGCTTTACTACGATGATCTGACGCTGGCCGATGTAGTTATTACAGCCGTTGCCGAGAAAAAAGAGAACAATAAGATTCAGCCCAAAGGCGTGTACTACATCGCCAACTTTTCCTATAAAATGGCCGATGTTGAGAAAACAAAGGAGTTAAAACAGTTTGCGCAGGAGGCCAAAGTATTCCGTCAGGAAACCCTGACAGACATTGCCAACATTAAAACGGCAATGAACTATTACAACCCTTTCGTAAATCTTGTTGACGAACCGGCATTGCTGCCAGCAGGCTAGTGCTGAACGCAGAACCGGCCCCTTTTCCCTTTTATCTATGATTTCTCAACAGCTGACAACGTTACACCAGCCGATTTTCATGCCCGGCGACGACTATCGTGCCCTGGCGCGGGTGTCGAATTCTGATTTAACCCGGTTGAAAGAAGAGCATCTGGGCTATTGGTCTACGCCCTCAGCGCGATTTATTCCTGAAAAGACCAAGGCATTTGGGCGCGCCTTTCACCAGCATCTACTCGAACCCGAAACGGTTGGCACGGTACTCGCGCAGTTTCTGCCCGACATGATCGACCCATCGACCCGTAATGATGAAAACGCACTGGCACCTGCCCAAACCAAGCAATTACACACGCTGATGCAGACGATCCGGCAGGACGGTTTTTGTCGGCGGTATTTGCGACAGTCGGAACGGGAACGGATTGTGCTCTCTTCCGAGCCTACAACCGGTATTGCCTGTAAGGCTCGCCTGGACATGGTTTATACGAGCCCAAAGCGCCGAAATGCGTTGGTGATTGACCTGAAAACCACCTCTGCCCGAACGCAGGCGCAGTTTCTGGAATCGTGTTATACTTACGATTACGACCGGCAGGCAGCTTTTTATCTGGATAGTCTGCATAATGCCGACGGACGCGAATGGGGTACGACGAAACACTTTCGGTTTGTTTTTATCGGTATCATGAAGCAAAGCCCTTACCGGCTGTTTGCCGTGGATGCCACGTCGATTCCAGATTTTATAAATTATGGACGAAAGAAATATCGCTTCTGGCTCCGTAAATGGCGTGACGAACAGACAACCGAAAACCTGTCAGTTCCGGCCTGGAGCATGAGTGCATAAAACTCAACAATCAACGTATGAATGCATCTATTATCACCCTCACTCCTACCGAACTCCACTTCGACTGGGGCACCGATGGGCTGGTGTTGTGGATTGAAGAATTGGATGGAGATGACAGTCTGGCGGGGCAGATGCACGACGTAATGGATCGCATTGCCTTCGCCATTGAACTACAAACAGGCTGGGATCATCGAACGGATGGTGATACGCTCCATCCGCTTTATGGATATCGGCTTTTGCTACGCGATGCCTCGGGTCGCTGGAATGCCGTTCGGACGGATGAAACGGGCCATTTTGTCGGCTTGACTCCGCTCGAAGAAATGGATTATGAGGTTGCCTACGATACAGTTATGTGGCTGGACTAGTCTAATTTCAAAAACGAATGCAAAAACAAAACCGCCGGGCTGGGA
>JANXVQ010000655.1 GCA_025351545.1 Spirosoma sp. | reverse complement strand
TGATGAAGGCCATCTGCCAGCCGTATATGCCTAAAATCCAGGAGATTGGAATAGGTGCAACTACCGCTCCAATGTTGGCTCCGGAGTTGAAAATTCCCGTTGCCAGTGCACGTTCCTTTTTTGGGAACCATTCAGCCACTGTTTTGATAGCCGCCGGAAAGTTACCAGCCTCGCCTGATCCCAGCTCAAAATGAAGCCAAACGTACGTTGATGGTCGTAGCAAAAAAGAGAAGCGCTACGATCGTCCAGCGGTAGTTTCCCCGCGGCTTACTCATACGGGCTGTGGAATAAAAGAGGCAATAAGCTTAATCAGAGCGGCTACCCGGTCGCGTAAGGCATTAGGTGACGTGTTCTGACCGGAAAATAATTGTGAACCGATACCAACTGCTGTAACGCCCGAGCGGAACCAGGCCGACAGGCTGTCGATGGTGGGTTCAACCCCACCCGTTACCATGAGTTTTAGACCAGGCATTGGTCCTTTGATCGCCTTAATGAAATCTGGCCTGACAACATTTCCCGGAAACACTTTTACCAATTCAGCGCCCAACAGTGTTGCCTGATAAATTTCATTTAGTGTCGAGCCAGCGGGAATCCACGATACGCCCCTTGCCCGGCAAACCTCGCCTACAGCGGCTGTTGTAACCGGCTGCACCACAAAATCGGCCCCGGCATCCAGAAACCGGTCGGCATCGGCGGGTGTCAGAATCGTGCCAATTCCCATAGCCATATCGGGACAATTTTCGCGTGCGTAGCGTACCAGATCCGTGAAAACGGGCAACGCCATATCACCACGATTCGTGAACTCAAACACCCTTATTCCACCATCGTAGCAAGCCTGAACGATAGACTGTGCATGCATAACGTCGGGGTGGTAAAATACTGGTACAATTGGGTGGTTGATAACTAAACTAAGAATTTTATCAGGTGATAATTCTGACATAAGAATTTCAGTGTAAAGGTGTTAGGTTATGAAAACGATTTATTATGTCGGTTATGGTCTGGTTGGTGGCATCGCCCAACTCCTGCAATTTGCCGAAGGCGGCTTCGGCAGCAAAATCGACTATTTCCTGCGGTGAATGCTGCCGGTAAAGTCCATAAATCAGACCTGCCATAAAGCAGTCGCCACTGCCTACCCGGTCAACGACAGAGTCGGTCAGCAACTCGGGCGACACATACTGCTGGCCGTTCATAAACAACGTCGTGTAGTAGCGAAGGCCCGTTGGTGGCGTGTCGAACCGGAATGTGTTGGCAATAACTTTACAGCGTGGAAACCGCTCCTGAATGGCTTCCGAAGTAGCGTAAGCGTGCGATTCATAATCAAATTGTTTTCCTTTGCTATGAATATGATCATCGATCGGAATGCCCAACAGCGCATTGGCTGCCCATATATTGCCCATCACTACGTCGCAATAATCCACTAAATCGGGCATAATATCGGTTGGTGCTGTGCCATATTGCCAAAGACGCGCCCGGTGGTTGAGGTCCATCGAAATGGTGATTCCTCTGGCCGAGGCTGTGGCCATCAACTCCCGACAGGCTCCGGCAACATCGGCACTCAGGGCCGGACTAATGGCGCTAACATGCAGCCAGGATGTATCTCTGAGGATTTCATCCCAGTCAACTTTGCCAACGGCCAATTCAGAGAAAGCTGAATGAGCGCGGTCATAAATCACTCCCGCGTTCTTGAGGTCGGTGCCCTGTGGCAGATAGTAGCTACCAACGCGTTGCCCAAATCGAACGATGCCTGATGGATCAATGCTTTTGTCAACGATGTAATTAATAATGTCGTCGGCCAATGGGTTTGACGGGAGAACGGTGCTGTATTTAACGGGAACGCCCCAATTGGCTAAAGCCGTTGCCACATTTAATTCGGCTCCACCAACAAACACGGGCATAGATGACTGTTGAATCCATTGGCCATTGGCAATTGGAGAAAATCGTAATAACAATTCGCCGAAGCAACAAATTTTACTCATACAGGTAGAGACGTGTAATCAGCTTCTCAAAGTTATAAATTTCCGGTTGGGTTGCCGTCGCAGAAGCGATAACGCGTCTTATTAAGCTCATAGTGGAAAGAGTATTTATCCGTCATTTTATACCCTTTTAGGGTCTTAAATCGATTAACCCAAGCCAGATTGCAGGTTGCTCCAGCCAGTAGTGTTCGATGACGATAAATGAAGTCTGCTAGACCGGCAGCGATGTATATTTGACCGGAAGACGGTGCTTGAACCAGTAAAAAATTCATAATACTTTAGTGAGAAAAGACTGGGTTTGATTTTGACGCTGTTCAGGGTTTGTATCAGGCTATACGTTATAGGTCTATGCTACATATGAAAAATCCTAAGCAGCTTCATCCAGGTAAAAATTATCTTTTTCGTAGAAAATATAGTTTTTTGTTGTTGATTTTGCCTACTACTAGCGCCAATAGGAGTAAGCAGACTATTCCGCAGATCGAAATATAGTGTGGTACTTATTCCCGCAAACGTTATCGGGAAGATTGCCGGTTTTGCATTCACCGGGGCAAAATTATGCGTGAGTAGTTGATACACTAGTTGATCTTATGACAAGAGCACACTCTGTTATCTGGCAAACTTTTGCACTTTACCAATATATGGCTTGGATACAATTACGATAAAAGATATTGCCCGCGCCTTAAATATCTCGACCTCGACCGTGTCTCGGGCGTTGCGGGATAGTTATGAAATTAATCCTGAAACCAAGCGTCTGGTCATTGAATATGCCGAACGGCTCAACTATCACCCGAACTCCATTGCCCTTAGTTTAAAAGAAAATCGCAGTCGGGTAATTGGCGTTATTGTTCCTCAAATTGCCAACAATTTTTTTTCGCAGGCTATTGATGGCATCGAAGCGATTGCTTACAAGCGGGGTTATCACGTCATTATTTTTCAGAGTCAGGAATCCTACGAGCGTGAAGTATTGACCGTGCAGCAGGCCGTTGCCAGAAAGGCCGATGGGTTACTCATTTCGTTGGCCAGCGGCACGCTGGATGTGGCCTATCTGCGTGATTTGCAGGAAAAGAAACTACCGATTGTCTTATTTGACCGCGTCTCGAAAGATCTTGATACGCCCAGCGTCACGGCCGATAATTTTGCCGGGGCCTTTGCCGCGACTGAACACCTGATACAAACCGGTCGACGACGGATTGCGCACTTGACCATATTGCCTCACATTTCTATCACGCAGGAGCGGCTGGCAGGGTATCGGGCGGCTCTTGAACAATATGGGTTGCGCTACGACGAAAATCTGGTGCGGTATGCCGGATTAGGCCAGTATGAGGTAGAGCCCCTTGTCGATGACCTGCTGGAACAATCGCCCGACGCTTTTTTCTCGGCCAGCGACAGGCTGGCAATTGGTTGTCTGGCTGCGTTGAAAAAGCGAAATGTAGCGATTCCGGAAACTGTCTCATTAATTGGCTTTACGAATATCACGGTGGCCGATTTGTTGGCTCCGCCTATGAGTACGGTTGAGCAACCTGCTTTCGAAATCGGTCAGGTTGCTGTTGATCAGTTAATTAGCCTGATTGAAGGAAAGCAAAAAATGCCTCAACCAAACCTGATCAAGCTTCCAACAAAGCTAATGGTAAGGGCTTCGTCGCAGATAGGATAGACGGGTGGCTTATTTATTTTATTTGTTCACCAGATGCTCTTCCTGTGTTAAAATCTATCCTGAACGTTTTTGTGAACCGGCTAAAGCGACGGGCTTTCGTTTGATTTTCTTCCATTAAATCGTGCTAGCTATTCGTAAAAAATTACAAAAATGGTGTTCTGTGTAATTATTGAGTACTAACTTTATGTACTTTTGACACAAAGAAAAACAGATGACTGGAAATCGAGTTAGCTGCCTGTTCACTGTATTGATACTATCAGGTAATCAGTATATGTGCGCTCAACAGGCCAACGTTAATCTGGACTGGAACCCCCAGAAAAATACGCAGAACCTGGTGCCGTTTGGAGCCAACGTTATCTCACCGGAAGTCCGTGACGATCATACCGCTATATTTCGACTGAAGGCGCCAGACGCTAAGCAGGTCATGTTGACAGGTGGGCCGCTGTTGCTGGCGCTAAAGTCGAAAGACCCAATTCCATTTCAGAAGAGCGATGATGGACTTTGGACGTTGACGGTGGGACCTGTCAAGCCAGATATTTACATTTATAAATTCATTATCGACGGCGTAACGGTGGTCGATCCCAACAATACCCTGACCGGATTTTCCGACCAGCCGGGTTACAGCAATCTGGTGGTTCAAGGCGATGGCCCCGCCTATTACGATGCCAAACCCGTGCCACACGGTGCCATAACACGCCATATTTACCACTCCGATGTACTTGATGGCGAACGGGAAATCTTCGTTTACACGCCACCCGGCTATACCTCCAAAAAGAAATATCCGGTACTCTATTTAATGGGCGGTAGTGGCGAACTGGCGTCGGGCTGGGAACTCGATGGCCGGGCTAATTTTATTGCCGACAACCTTATGGCCGAAGGAAAAATGGTGCCTATGTTGATTGCGATGCCTAACAATCAGGTGATTCACCGCAACGATCCGAAGCATACCGAAAAAACGTTTCCGCTACTGGAAGACGAGTTGAAAAAACAGATCGTGCCCTTCGTAGACAAAGCATATAGCACCCGCGCCGATCGGAAAGGCCGGGCGTTATCGGGTTTGTCGATGGGCGGGCGACACACGCAATTAGTAGGACTCAAGAATCTGGATTTGTTTAGCTCGTTTGGCATTCTGAGTGCGGGCGATCTGGAAACGGAAACTGTGAGTGCCGCTTTTCTGAACGATCCAGCCACCAATCAGAAAGTAGATTACTTGCTGGTCGGGCAGGGCACCGGCGAAGTGGAAACTATAGGCAAACGAGCCGTTGCCCTGCATCAAGCCCTTCAAAAGCATAACATCAAACACGATTATTACGTCGGGGGCGACGGGGCGCATGATTGGGGAACCTGGCGCCATTTGCTGTATTATAAGTTATTGCCTAACCTCTGGCGGAAGTAAGAACCGGTGGCCTGCTGGCGCGGGGCTCCAGCCGCACAGATGGCGCGAGGCTCTTACCTCGTACCCGCTATTATCCGGCCTCTGGCCGGTAGTGTAACGGTAGGTTGATGTAATTGCGTAAAACCGGC
>JANXVQ010000647.1 GCA_025351545.1 Spirosoma sp. | reverse complement strand
TCCGCTGCCGCACCACTTGCACCACAACGATGAGCAGGCGGCCCTGATTGGCCAATTGGGTAAACCCGAAGCCTATTATTTCCCACCCCAGGTCAATAACCACGGGGGCGATTTTCCGTATACGTTTATTGGAATTGCGCCCGGCACCACAAAGGAGCAGATAAAAGAGTGCTTGCAAAACTTCACCAAAGGCGATAACAAGATCACTAATTACTCGTCGGCCTACCGATTGGAACCCGGAACGGGATGGGATGTGCCGCCCGGACTGCTTCATGCGCCGGGAAGTATGTGTACCTATGAGCCGCAAAAAGCGTCCGATGTCTTCGCCATGTACCAGTCGCTGGTCAACGAAGCCATCATTCCAGAGGAACTGCTTTGGAATGGTACGCCCAAAGATCGCATCGGTGATTTTGATCAACTGATGGAAGCCATTGATTGGGAGCTGAATACTGACCCGCAAATGATGGCAAATCGATACATGGTTCCGATGCCGGTACGGAATGTGGAAGAAATGAAAGCGGAAGGCTACAGCGAGGTTTGGGTCTGCTATAAATCTGACGCGTTCAGCGCCAAGGAGCTTACCGTTTTTCCGGGCGAAACTGTAACTATAAAGGACAGTGCTGCCTACGGGCTGATTATGATGCAGGGCCACGGGAAAATGGGCGATTGGTCTATTGAAACACCAGCTCTGATTCGATACGGTCAGTTGACAAATGATGAATTTTTTGTGAGCGAGAAAGCGGCTGTAGAAGGCGTTACGATTGTAAATGCTTCCACAACAGACCCGATTGTCATGCTGAAACACTTCGGCCCCAGCAACCCTGATTTAGTATTATAGAACTATAGAACCTTTCTCATGAACGAGAATAACTATCCTAAACTCCACAATGCCATGTGGCCGGGTGTCGTTGGAAAAGGCCCCGATTCCGAACCCGTTGTTGGTTTCGATACCATGCTGGAGCTGACAGCTGCGGCTGAAGTTGATGGCGTGAAATTCGATGGGGTCGATCTTGCTCTCTTCGAGCATATCGATGTCAATATATCGGATGATGAGATTAAAAAACTGGCTGATAAAGTAGGTGGATATAACCTTAAAATTGGCTCGCTGGTAGCGCCTATTTGGGGCGGCCCGGCTATGGGCACTAAAGAAGATCGGGCCAATTTTATCGAGATGGTGCGTAAATCTTGTCACATCGGCCAGAAACTAACCGAACTTGGCATTCGTCCAAGTGGTGTAGTACGTATCGACTCGGCCAGTTCTCCGCACGATTGGGATGCCGATCCGGCAGGAAACACTAAACTGATTGCCCAGACATTCCGCGAAGCCTGCGATGTAGCGGCTGAATATGGCGAAAAACTAGCGGCCGAGGGTGAAATCTGTTGGGGCGGCATGCATAGTTGGAAAACCATGCTCGAAACGCTGGAAGCCGTCGATCGCCCAAATATGGGTTTTCAGGCCGATATGGCGCACACGTTGTTGTACACATTAGGCTATAACCGCGAACAGGATCGTATTTTGCCCCCCAATTTTGACTGGAGCGACCGGGCCACACTGGAAGAAGCCCTCAAAACTATAACCAAGGCATTACGTCCCTGGACAACTGACTTCCACGTTGCCCAAAACGACGGAACGGTATTTGGTTCAGGTTCACATGATAAGACAGGTCGCCATTGTCAGGCATTAGACCCCAATGGAAAGCTCGATGTTGTTCATGATGCGGGTTATTGGCTGCGCGACGAAAACGGGGTACTGACAAAAGCCTTCAAACATATCTGTTGGGACGGCTGTATGTTCCCCAATTCGGTGATGACTAACCAGCAGACCTGGAACGACATTCTGGCTACCATGATCAACGTCAGAAAAGCACACGGCTGGTATGAAGCGTAAAGATGTTGGTTTTTTACACAGACCATTCCAATAATCCTGACCCTGAAAAATGACACCAAAAAAAGAATTAAGAATTGGGTTGATCGGCACCGGTTTAATGGGCCGGACTCATTCCAACGGATATAAGCGAATTGGTGATTTCTTCCCTGAACTGGAATATCGCCCGGTGTTAAAAGTTGTTTGTTCGCGCAACGAAGAAAACGTGCGAAACTTTGCCGATCAGTGGGGCTATGAGTCAGTAGAAACCGACTGGAGGGCCGTCATTGCCCGCGACGATGTTGACGCAGTCGATATTTGTACGCCGAATGATACACATGCTGAAATCGCGATTGCAGCCGCTGAGGCTGGAAAAATGATTTTATGCGAAAAACCCCTTGCGCGCACATTAACCGAAGCGCAACGTATGGTGGACGCTATCGATAAAGCGGGCGTTCAAAATACAGTCTGGTACAACTATCGCCGGGTTCCGGCTGTTTCGCTGGCCAAACAGATTATCGACTCGGGTAAACTTGGTAAGATATTCCATTTTCGGGCCAACTTTCTTCAGGACTGGACCATCAATGCAGACCTTCCGCAAGGGGGCACCGCTCTCTGGCGACTCGATTCTGACGCGGCCGGGTCTGGCGTAACAGGCGATTTGCTGGCGCACTGTATCGACACGGCCATGTGGCTAAATGGCGGCATCATTGATGTGTCGGCTATGACGGAAACGTTCATCAAAGAACGCGTTCACCAGTTGACCGGTAAAATGCAGAAAGTTGGTATTGATGACGCCTGTATTTTCCATTGTCACTTTGAAAATGGCTCGCTGGGACTCTTTGAAGCTACCCGTTATGCCCGTGGACACAAGGCCCTGTACACCTTTGAAATCAACGGCGAAAACGCGTCCATTCGTTGGGATCTGCACGATATGAACCGTCTTGAGTATTTCGATTATGCCGATGAATCCATTGTGCGGGGCTGGCGGTCCATCCTTGTGACGGATAGCGATCAGCCTTATATGAAACGCTGGTGGATACCGGGAACGAGTATTGGTTACGAGCACACGTTTGTTCATCAGGTGGCTGATTTTCTCAAAAGTTTAGAAACGGGCGAGCCCTGTGCCCCAACATTTCAGGATGCCTTGCAAACCCAAAAAGTTTGCGAAGCGG
>JANXVQ010000640.1 GCA_025351545.1 Spirosoma sp. | reverse complement strand
CGTAAATTTTGCCAACTTGTAATGAGTCAACATGATTAGATTTCCGAAGATCTTCATAAGAATTAGCTGCACCGGCTACAAGAGCCAGTGGTTTAAAGAGGCCACCGGTATCTGCCCGCTCAATAGACCATTTAGACACACTGTCCGATTTATTATCCCACGTAAGCTTAATGGCGCTTGTATCAACCGCAGTAGCCCGAAAATCGAAAGCGACAGGCAATGGGGGAGCAATAGGAACTTGATAGAAAGTTAGTGCCCGCATTCCCCGACGGCTACGAATTACAGGCCCTATATAATACCCCACCTGGTTATCCTGATAGGATGAGGGTAGATACGTAAGGTGTTTGGCGGTAATGGGTTTTGTCAGTTTCAAGATCAGGCGATTTCCCTGTTCGGTTACTGATTTAATAAGGCTATTTTCGCCCGATGGGTAATCAGTAAAGATGAAATTTGATAAACTTTGTGCGTAAGTACTACCTGTCTTCGGATTTATAATAGTTGTATCGGCAGGCCAGCGCATTACCTGATTCCGATCAAACTCAAGCGTTATTTCGTCTTTCGCGGGTGTACTGTAATAAAGCCGCTGAAGGTTGGGTGAATGAATATTGCTGGTGTCGGCAGATGCATAAAAATCGGCGGCTACGAGTCGATATAATTCCAGACCGAATTGCCGATAACCCGCTTCGTTATAGTGTAAGCCCTGATAACCTGGCAAACCAACCGTAGCAATTGGCTCATTGTCACTGAATATAGTCTTCGATCGCCGTTGAAAATCACGCAAGGCACCTGCTTTTACTACAGCATCCGTTAATATATTCAGTTGCGAATGATAAACTTTTTTTATTCCCGGATAGTCTATTTTCCAATAGCTATACAACTGGGGGAAAATACGCATATATACATCAGGGTCATTGGTAGCTTCAGCCTCGCCTTGCCGCCAAATCATAGCTTTCACCTGACTGGCAGCGCCTGCTTTGCTGGCTCTATAATACAAACGCCCATATAGGGTGTTCATAGAGACTGGCTGATTAGAATCCCGCCTGACGTGACTGGTAATATCTGTTGACCCGGCGGCTCCATTAATTACAGCTGTTGGAATCCCCTGTTGCTCTTTAATCAAGCGCTGTAACTCAACACTCCAGAGCGCATTGTTCCCTTCAGTAGTATTGGTCAGACACCAGGTTGTATCGGCTGCGTTATAGGCTACATCGCCATTGTTGACGCCAAATGTGCGACAGAATTCACTTCGAAAGGGATTAGTATCAAACCGCCCGACGGCATTCGACTGGCCCATAACCAGAAAGACATCCCCGCAAACGATACTATCGCGAAATGCCACCTGAATGGAATCGCCCGGTGTAGTCCGGTGAGCAAATACCTGAAAACTATACTGGCTTAGCTCGGCTTTGATAACGGGATTAAAGGCGAAACGCCCCGTTAGGGAGTCGGTTTTTATGCGTATATACTGGTAGCGTTTTTGGTCTCGAAGTACGACCAGCGATATTAATTTAACATTGCCAACGGGCGCACGCCCGGCAATTGCTACCGTACATTGGTTTGTTTGATCGCGGGGGTAAAGTTGCAATTTAGCAGGCCATTTGTCGAAAGTAACAGGCGTTTGTGCCCAACCGGCAATTGGGCATAATAAGCTAAAAAACAAAAAAGTTAAGATTAATTTCACAGAGTTACGGTATAAAACTGAGCCAAAGGTACTTGATTATGACTGAACTATACTAAGACTACGTAACCGGAAATTACTTCACAACTCTTCTCACCGTTAACTACATAACAACTGTTTCTTACAAATTAGTTTGTCAAGGATTAAACTGAGTTCCTAACTTCTCCAAATCTTATTTTCCGGTTTATCCACCAGCAATTGCCAGTTCGCCTAGTGCCAACCCATACACTACAGGAATAGGATTAAGCCCGATAAATCACTTAACCTTAAGAGCTATTACCAGCCACTAGCCAGCCAGCTCATCGTGACCATTCGACTCAGGCCAGTCCGGACCAAGATCATTGATTTATATAGATTTTCTTCCAACACACATAGTATGAGTCAGAAGAAAATCTGTATAAATATCGGCTTAATACCAAAAGTCAAATTCCCTGCCAATCTCTGAGAATTAAATTATTCTCAGTGATTGGCAGGGAATTTTTTAATTGAACAATACAAAAACGAACTTTCTATTTTCTCATCATTCCGGCAGTAAAAAGCGTACCTCCCGTATTATTGCACGGCCGGATACGCCCGCTGAGCCGCCACAATTCGCCACTTTTTATCCTGTTCTTTCAGCACATGTGTATAAACCGATGGCGTGGTTGATGTTGAGTTTGTCGACGTGCCATGAACGATAATCAAATGATCGTCAATCGCTTCGGCGCGGTCAACTTTGGTGGTAACTACCTCGCTGGCTGTTCGCTTAAGGACGTTTTTTTGCATATCCGAACCGCTCAAAATTGTGCCTGCTTCGGTCAGTAACGCGGTTTTGATCGGCATGATTACCGCCAATGCTGCCGTATCTCCTTTGCTGTAGGCACCGGCGTAGGCCGTTTCAACAGCGTTGGCAATTGAATCGATGGCGGTTTGCGGCATTGGTCCACCTCGTGGTTTGTCGCCCCGCATCAGGTCTTTCCCCGCATTGGCTAATTTACTAAAAACGGGCAGGTCAAATCCAATCCCGGCAGCAAAAATAATGACTATGATAGCTGGAATAGCAAACTCCTTCTGAATACCTCCCGTCCGGCGGTTTTTGGTATACCCTACAATCGACGACCAGTTGTTAACGATATGAAACACGGCTGCCATGAAGAATAAAATACCAAACCAGGCGTGGGTATGCTCGACGACGTGCGAACCTTGTCCGAAGTAAATTAAGAGCCCTGTAGTGGCTAAAACAAAAAATACAGCTGCAACGGAAAGGCTAACTAGGTTCTTTGACTTCATGATACTGGTAAAATAGGATAATGGGTTTCGTTTGATTTACTCGTCTAAGTTGCTGGACTTCAGGAAAGGATAAGCCCCATTGCCCACAAGTAGCAAAGTACGTCACAAATCATTTAGTATGATTTTGAAGGAGAAAAATAGTTAGTAGAAAACAATAAATTTGGTGAAGCATCTATGGTGTCATACCTGCTTAGAGTATACGGATAATTATTCTATTTCTTTCTAGATAAGGTTTTTATGGTAATATCACCATACGTCTACCTAAGCGAAGCAAGAAAATCAGAATAAGCAGTAAAGTAGAATACTTGCTAGGAAAGGGCTAAACCAGACAAGCAAACTGAGCGCTGCCCAGAAATAATAACTCCAACTTTCCATCTCGGCTTCTGGCCGTTGAAGTTGGCTCTTTAGCTGTTCTATGGTTAGCGAGTACATTTCTTCCTTTGACAAATCGCCTGTAAAAGCACTCTTCATTCGTAGACCCACTTGAAATGCGTTATAGCTGTGCCTGGGATATAACATCACACCTACTGCCATACCCCAAAGTGTCAACAACCACGGAAAGTATAATTTACCCCATCCACCAGTAGCGATCTCCCAGCTTGAGATCGAACTTTCTCCTTTCCAAGTGGTATCGTAGCCTGTAACAAGGTGGTTGATGTCGTGCAAATAGATGTTTTTTCGTCTTGATTCTAAGTTGGGTAAAGGAAGGGCAATAGGGCCAAACTTAATCATGTCCCATTTCTTATTAATGCCTCCTTCCTGACCATACCCATACCGGTCATAGAAGTCGTTTAAAGCGTGTTCAACGTTCATGTGTTTACATTATCTGTTAAGTATTCGCCTTGGTAGTTGGGCTGATAACTTTCCTTTGGAACGTGTATCTTGTCAACATAAGTATGCCTGCACGGAGCGATAAACGACACAAGTGCCTGTATATAAAGTTACTAAATTCATCTTATTTGGTAGATGATGCTTTTTTGTTCCCAAAAAGAAAAAACCAACCTAAGTAATAAAAAAAACCAATAAACGAGACCAAAAATAAACTTCCAAAATAATTATTGTTCGACAAAAAGGCTACCAATGTATAAAGGCCAAAAGGCACGGTTAAAAGGATGGCAAAAACTAGAAAAGCAATACCAATCATTTTTTTAAGGTAATACATCATTGCACATAAACTGGGGTGGTCGGGTTTTGGCGGATAGTCTCAACCCGACCAACGAGCCCCAAGCCTACCTAATGAGACGTGCGACCTGACACCGGTAACCTGCCTAGAACTCACATTTTGTTGACTCCACCCAACGCCCGAGAGGGCTGATGGTGAGCGTAGCGATCCTTTACACTCCTTCCCTCGTTGGGCTGAATGACTCTCCTTCGTGGGCGAGCAACCTGTCGCCAAGCAACCCGCCCACGCGGAGCGAAAATTTATTCGTTGCCTTTTGAAATCCGAATCGTTTGAGTGCGAATACCCAAAAGGTAAGAGCCAGGAATGGCAATCAGGCCATCACCAAAACTGGTGGTTGTTCGTATGGTATAATTTTTTGCACCACCCGCCAACACTTTGGAATCCACATTATTTAGTGGGAGTAGTCCCCAAAAAATATACCATTGCTTTTTCTTAGCATCATACTGACCGGGACCTTTACAATCTCCTCTACCTCCTGTACCCACTGTGTGCATAGTAGCATTACAACCTGTCAAGATGAGACCCACCGCGAGTACGACTGCGGGTAAAAGTGTCTTTTTCATGTAGTGAATTGGTTTTTTGTACAATTTATGAATGGTGAAAAACGAACTGTGTACTAACGGGGCATTTGGCTTGTCAACCGCAACCCGCCGAACGAGCAAAAAAACTTACTTCTGCGGCCCGCTTCCTGTCGCCGGGACGCTGAAATGCAAGCCAAAACCTGACCTCTGGGACGCGCTTCCTGTCGCCAAGACGCTGACTTACAAGAATTTGATTGACTCGCACCCAACAGTGCAGGGGGCTGATGGCGTGGGAGGAAGCTACTTGAACACGAGTACCCCGAACCTTTACACCCCCTGTCGGTTGGGCTGAACGCCTGCCTTTGGGACGTGCTTCCTGTCGCCGGGGACGATGTGCCGTCCTGAAATAGGTTTACAGTTTTCAGGGGTTGTCGCCCGTTTAATCCTACCACAAGTTTACACTTAATTCTTAATCCTGCCACAGCTTTACAACTGCTTTTTTTCAAACCATTGAATGCCTACTAAAAGCACCC
>JANXVQ010000620.1 GCA_025351545.1 Spirosoma sp. | reverse complement strand
TATCGCCGTCGGTAGTAAATTCAGTGAATGAATCTACCCAGGCTTTTAAGTAACCGCTTGTTCTACCAGCTACGCCTTTAAGCAGTGGATTGCTATCGACTATACTTTTAGCGAAAAGAACGGACTTTTCCAACTCATTGGCCATTACCGCCACTTGGGCGTTAGGCGTACCTTTACTAAAAACCTTCGGTTTAAGTTGAGTCGTGAGTCCCCTAATGCTAGACAGACTATTACTGTTAACAACTTGCTTCAGTTTGCGTTGATTTACCGCCAAATTTCGATTGTCCACAATTGTTTCTATAGACTCACTCAATCGCTGAACAGGGTATGTCGAGCGTTGCGCCATCCGATCCGCTTCATACTCTAAACCTATATTATCATTGACCGAGACACCTCCTTCCAGCTGTGTCGTGGGCCTTACCCGACCCTGCTTTTGTTGCACAATATGCCACGCTTCGTGAGCCAAGTGTTTTTCCTGACCAGGCGCTAAGTAAATGTCATTACCCTGCGCATAGGCCAGCGCGCCCAATTCCGCCGGTTTGCTGGAATTGTAGTGCACCTTCACGTCATCCAGCGAATATCCCGAAAGAGCTTCAATACCTGCTTTTAAATCATCGGGCAGGCCCCCTTTAGCAGTTCTAACTTGCAAAACTCCCTTGGAATTAGCCATCTCTTGCAGCTTGCACTGGACAATCGCGGAAGGCCGGTTATTGATAATCGCTTTCGTAGACTGAGTAGCCCGCTGTTTATTACCGCTGGAATGGGGAGTGGAGGTTTTGGAAGGAGGGTTGAGCGATCTCATAGAACAGTAAGGTTTACAGGGGATTACTTACTGCAAAGCTAATTAATATAAAGCAGGCATGGTATCAATTTTGGGACAAGTCCTATCACGTTTGGGGCACATTATTAAGTTGGATTACATTTTTTAGAAGATAGGCTGATTTTGTCGTATTGTAATGTTCAGTTTTAGGCACATTCTGGCAGTCTTACACACTGATTTCGGCTTTATTGGGGGGTGGCCAACATTCGTACGAAATGTTTCATCGGGCCGCTCTGAACAGTAAAATAACCCAAGTAGCTATGCCAGATGGCTTACGTCGATTTATTTACTGGGTTTATTGCTCGGAAAATGACCTTAAAGCGTACATTTTACCTAACCAGCAGACAGGTAAAGAAATCGAACGTTTCCTTTACTGTTTGCAAGATTTATCTACAATTAGCTGATTATGTGCATACTAATCAGTATGATACGTTCTTCATGGAACATTTCGTACGAATGTTGGCCACCCCCCGGAAACGCTGCCGAAAACCAGGCACCAGCTTTTGTAGCGAATACCAGAATTTCTGATAGTCGATATCCCGCTGGTATAACGCCAGTGGAGTTACGCCAAACAGTAAGCGATTCTGAAAAAAGATCGGTTTTACTTTGTATGAGGTCCCGGCAGTAAAAAAAAAGGTCGTAGGTGAGGTTCCTCCAACCAGTTGACCATTCACCTGTAAAGCAAAAAGCTGTCTGAAATGGCGGGCATTATAGGGAGATTCACCCTGGGCAAAAACTTCGGATAGCATTTCTGACAACCGGTGGTGACCCAGATCCGCTGAACGGTGCAGTTGATCAAGAATCGCTTGGATGTCTATGACCTGTATGTGGGCAAGTTGATCGAATTTGTCGTAATTAAAGAAAACCTCACCAACATCCAGACTTTCCGATACCAACCGCTGATCTTCATTTGTACCCGCTAGATCCATTCGTTCAGCCAGGTTTTGAAACGCCAGCCGGACACTCTCCATAGTCGCCAACGGGTTAAGAGGTTGTTTAAGATTGTGTTTCACGAATTTTTCTGGACATAAGTCGAATCATTACCCAATAGATAATAGCCTCAGCATGAAATTCTTTGACCTCATAGTCTTTGGCTAATCGACGATGAAAGGCCCACCACCCAAACGTGCCGCACCGGCGGACCGGCTCAACAATCCACCGTTTAGGCAGTACCTGGAAGCCTTTCACCCCCAAAACCCCACAGACCACATTGACCATCAGTTGATAAGTCGCTTTGGCAGTGGCCAGAAAATCAACCCCATCGAAGCCCTGATCGGCTAGAATCGTTTTCAAGCGAGTGAATCGTTGGCCTAGTGCCGTGAAGAGTAATAATGCACTGGCTCGCTCGCCTACGTTGGCCGAGGTTAATTGCAACGCCAGCACCAAACCTAATACATCCACGACGATGAACCGCTTGCGACCGGTGAGTTTCTTATTGCCGCACGGATTTCCATGGTTTATGCAAGTGCGGGCGTATAATTTTTGTCATATTTCTGCTCTCGATGAACTACTGAACAAACGCGATGGATAAGCCGCGCGGGCGGCCCCGTTATTACGAACCGCGTTCAGGACAAGCATTTTGTCGCTTCGGCGATCCGATTTTGCCTTCGCCAACTTTGCGCTGGTAATAGTCCTGTAATTCCCCTCTCATGCGAATGGCCGACATAGCCCCGCACCGGCGACCCGGTCAAAAGGAGCGACACCAGCATGACAATCGGACGGATTTCTATGATCTAAACAAGCACGGGAATATATTTTTCGTCATAATTTCGATCCTGGCGAACACAGGCAAAAATGCGGTGAACCATTTTATTGCGAACATTATTGAGAACTAACATTTTATTCTTGC
>JANXVQ010000609.1 GCA_025351545.1 Spirosoma sp. | reverse complement strand
CTGCTGTCGGTGTCCCCATCCAGCAAAACAGCGTTAAAAAAAATGGCCAGATTACGGCAATTATTCACTAACGTACCCCACGCCTGCCGTCCCTCATAGAACCTATCATAGGCCGTATTGGTCCGAAAAATGAGCAATAAGCTCAGTAAAATCCCCATTGCTCCCAAAAAAGAACTAGGTGTATCCTTCAGGCGTAGATCGGTATAGTGCATCTCGGCAACCGTAACGATGGTTACATAAACAGCTATGACCGCCAGTCGCTGAAGTAATGCTTTAGCCGTGGGTCCCGTATGAAAATGCCAGATGGACGGCAGTAACCCCTTATTTTTATAAATAATCATAGCGTTGAGACAGCAGATCTTGTAGTAATAACAGACTGTTTACAAAGAAATTGTGCCCGCAAAAACGCGTTTTGCGGGGCCAATCAGGTAAATATCATCAAATCTACCATCGGCCAAACGATTGAACGATACACGCAGGTTACCACCAATTGTTTTAATAAAAATCGGATCAAGCATAGCCAGTTGTTGATGAGCCACCAGAGCAACAGCCGTTACGCCTGTACCGCAGGAATAGGTCTCATCTTCGACACCCCGCTCATAGGTTCTGACAAACACCGTGTTGTCGTCAAGTACCTGAGCATAATTAACGTTTGTACCGTTGGGCTGAAGGGTAGAACTGTATCGGATAGTACGCCCTTCAACGACAACATCGAGCGATTCCAGATCGTCTACAAACCGAACAACGTGGGGAGATCCTGTGTTCAGGAATGTTAGCCCTTCGCGGTCTTCGATACCTGAAACAGCACCCATTTTGAGGAAAATATCTTCCTCGCACACCACCGCTGTATGTTCGCCATCTACGGCCCGAAAGCGAGTCTCACTATCAAACAGACCCAGGTCATGAGCAAACCGGACAATACATCGTCCGCCGTTGCCACACATACTACCTTCTGCTCCATCGGCGTTAAAATACACCATCCGAAAATCATAGTCGGGATCGTTCTGAAGCAGAATCAGCCCATCGGCCCCAATGCCAAACCGCCGGTGGCATAAGTGTTCGATGAGTGCCTGATTCGAGGATGGAAAGGTCTCATTTCGGTCGTCGATCAGCACAAAGTCATTGCCGGTGCCCTGGTATTTGTAAAAATCCATATAATTAGTTGCAACAGAGTCCGGCTATTGCTCTTGTCAATAAGTACAACAGCCGGATTCTGTTGCAGACGATACAAAAAAAAGCCGCCATATTTGGGCAGCTTTTAAGTAATTAATGTACGTTTGAAGCAATTAAGCTGCTGCAACTACCTTAGGCTTCCGCTCTTTAACACGAGCAGCTTTACCCTGACGGCCGCGTAGATAAAACAACCGAGCCCGGCGAACCTTACCTAAACGAACAATTTCAACTTTGTCGATATTTGGTGATAAAAGCGGAAAAATCCGTTCAACACCAACACCATTTGATACTTTGCGGACAGTAAATGTCTCGCCACCGGTGCTTGGATTCCGGCGTTGAATTACCGTGCCCGTAAATACCTGAATACGTTCCTTATTTCCTTCGCGGATTTTAACGTGTACGTTCACCGTATCACCCGCCCGGAATAGGGGCAACTCTGTGCGACGCTGCGCGTTGTCTGCCTCCACTAATTTGATTAAATCGCTCATGACCTTATATAAATCGCCAGATAACTATTTGCGAAATGAACCGCAAAGATAGTAAATTTCTCAGTAGCAGAAAATACTTTTGTAAAATTACGCTAAGGCTCCAACGACCAGATCATGAAAATTCTTGCCATCGACCAAATTCGTTCCCTCGATAAATCAACCATTCAACACGAACCCATTGCACCGATCAATTTGATGGAACGGGCCGCTCTCACCTTTGTCGATTGGTTTGTGGATCGTTTTACAAACAAAACGCTAACTAAAGTTTTCTGTGGATTAGGTAATAATGGGGGCGACGGACTAGCCATTGCCCGACTGCTTCTGGAGCGGGAATACCCAATTGAGGTTTATGTGGTGCGGTATGCACCCCGCGAGTCCGACGATTTTATTCATAACCACCGGCGCCTTAAACTCGTCACCGAAAACGTTCATTAC
>JANXVQ010000248.1 GCA_025351545.1 Spirosoma sp. | reverse complement strand
GTATTCAAAACGGGCAGAGATGCCACGATAATACTTAATAAATCTGCCTAGTTAGTTAAGTAACCGGGCAGATTTAGTTTAGTTTTTAACCACAGAGGCACAAAGAACACAGAGATCTAAATTGTTTATTTTTAGCCATTTAGGTCTCTGTGTTCTTTGTGCCTCTGTGGTTAATAAATCTGCGTGATTAATTATTGCCGGAATCGGGTTTGAACCAGACACATTATTCGCATTGCTGCTAAACATGCAGATTGGTTGGCGAAAATGGGCTACGTAAGTGACGGAGTAAGAACCTGAATTACGTAGCTTGCAGACGATTTTACTATCGTATTTCGCAGGCAATTGTCAATGGTTGAACAGTACAAACAACAGCATCCATATTTGCTGGCCTTGGATTCCATCATTTTTGGTTTCGACGGGGAGCGTTTAAAAGTGTTGCTGGTTAAACGAGGGGTTGAGGAGGAGACCTGGTCATTGATGGGCGGGTGGCTTCAACCCGACGAAAGTCTGGAGCAGGCTGCCGCCCGGATTCTGTTTGACCTGACTGGATTGACCAATGTATATCTGGAACAGTTATATGCGTTTGGTGAGCCCCATCGAGATCCCATTGTCCGAACAATTTCGGTAGCCTATTTTTCGCTGGTCAAGATAGCAGATTATGAGTCAACGATTTCCGAGCAGTTTCAGGCTCGCTGGTTTTCCATTTATGACCTTCCGCCTTTGCTGTTCGACCACGGCGATATGGTGGACCTGGCCATCAAACGGCTACGCTATAAAGCCGCCCAGCACCCTATCGGCTTTGAATTACTGCCTGAGAAGTTCACCCTCCCCCAGCTCAAGAAGTTGTACGATGCCATCTACAACACCGACTTTGATAAGCGAAACTTTAGTCGAAAAATCCTGTCTACGAATCTGCTTATCAAATTAGACGAGAAACAGAAAGGATTCTCCAGAAAAGGGGCTTACTACTATCAGGTCGATTCCATTAAATACCAACAGCTTACGTCCTCTTTCCTCAATTTCATCCCAAATTCAGAAGCGATTCCTTAGGGCCTGAAACCCTGATTATCACTCAACTTTGGGCTTTCTCAGCTCTTCCCAAAGGCGTCTGCCATGTTAAAAAAATTTATGTGTCGTTTTGACATTTAAATAATAAGTGTCAATTTTACACTACTAAATTAACAGGTAGTTTTACGCTCAATTTATCAAGTCTCAACTCATGTCAACGATCACGCTGGGCGACCGGGAATTTTTCAAAGGTATCGGTGCCATCGCCTACGAAGGACCAAAATCTAAAAACCCATTAGCGTTTAAATGGTACAATCCAGATTTAGTTGTAAATGGCAAAACCCTGCGCGAGCAGTTGCGATTCGCTATTAGCTACTGGCACACATTCACCGGAACGGGCGGTGATCCTTTCGGCCCTGGAACACGCGTTTTCGCCTGGGACCAGGACAAGGACGCTAACGTCCGGGCTAAATTGAAAATGGATGCCGCTTTTGAGTTTATCACTAAAATTGGTGCACCTTACTACTGTTTTCATGATCTGGATCTGGTCGATGAAGCGCCAACGGCCAGCGAATACGAAAAACGATTGCAGGCTATCGTCGAATATGGTCAGCAGAAGCAGAAAGCAAGTGGCGTAAAGCTTCTATGGGGAACGGCTAACGTATTCTCTAATCCCCGGTACATGAACGGGGCATCAACCAATCCTGACTTTGCCGTACTGGCCTATGCCGGTACACAAGTAAAAAATTCAATCGACGCCACAATTGCGCTGGGTGGCGAAAACTACGTATTCTGGGGAGGTCGTGAAGGCTACATGTCGCTACTAAACACCAACATGAACCGGGAAGTTGAACATTTAGCTAAGTTCCTGACCATCGCCCGCGATTACGCCCGCAAGCAAGGCTTTACGGGAACGTTTTTCATCGAACCAAAACCGATGGAACCTACTAAGCATCAGTACGATTATGATGCCGCTACCGTGATTGGTTTCCTGCGTCAATATGGCCTGGATAAAGACTTTCAATTAAATATTGAAGTGAATCACGCTACTCTGGCCGGCCATACCTTCGATCATGAATTGCAGGTAGCCGCTAACGCCGGGATGCTGGGCAGCATCGACGCCAACCGGGGTGATTACCAGAATGGCTGGGATACCGACCAGTTTCCCATCAATCTCTACGAACTGGTAGAAGCGGCTCTGGTGATTCATCAGGCGGGTGGCATTAAGCCCGGCGGTATCAACTTCGATGCCAAAGTACGTCGCAATTCGACAGATCTCGACGATTTGTTCGTAGCTCACATCAGCGGGATGGATGCCTTTGCCCGCTCATTTATCGTAGCTGATGCCATCCTGAAAGAGTCTGATTACCTTAAATTTCGCACAGAGCGCTACGCATCGTTTGATGGCGGTCAGGGAAAAGCGTTTGAAGAGGGCAAACTAACACTGGAAGATCTGCGCAGTTACACGTTGAAAAACGGCGAACCGCAACTCCGCAGCGGCAAACAGGAATGGCTCGAAAGCATTATCAATCAGTACATCTAACGATCGCTTAGCCTGATTCTAACCTACTAAGCGAGACGTAATAAATGCAGCAGGCGGGAGTCTATTGGGTTCCTGCCTGCTGCATTTTATAGATAATAGGACTCGGTGAGCATTACTATTGAGTCGTAGACATTCGACTACTTCTTTGTTCCAGCTCTAATTTTTTTAGAATAACCCAATGATTACTAGCGTATTATCACGTTAACCACTTGTCTTTCCCCATTCGTTTGTACTTCCAGCCAATACAATCCCGTTGGTAGCGGTTGATCGAAAATCAAATCGGCCTCACCAGCTTTTCGCTCTAATCGGCCATCTACAACCTGTCCTGTAATGGCCAGCAACCGGACAGCTGCATCATCAACATTCCAGAGTCGTATGTGAATTCGGTCGGGACTTGCCGGGTTAGGATATACGGCTACCACTGGTTCGTTGCCCCGGACAATGGCTGATATTATCTTGTAACTATGAATTGTCCCGTCTAAGTCGAGCTGGCTCAAGCGATAGTAGTTCGAACCGGGTCGGGGGTTGAGATCGGTTAGACCATAATACTGACGCTCGTTTGTGGTGCCATTGGCGTCAACTTCGCCTACGGTTATATACTCGCCTAGATCATAGCTGCGCTCAACTATAAATTGCTTAGCGTCGCGCTCGGTCAATGTTGTCCAAGCCAGTTGAACGCGATCTCCTTCGGGTTTAGCAGTGAATGAAAGTAAGGTAACCGGAAGAGCCGTAGCGTTCATTCGAATCTCATCTAACTTGAGTGTTCCGCCCCCGGCAGATGGGTTACAGGCATAAATTCGGAAGGTTACTGCACTCGATTGATTGCTAAACCCAGAACCATTCAATGAAATTGATGCTACCTGATAGTTATCTGTGACACCCTGTGAAGAAAGGTCACTACTATATCCATCAACACTCGACCGAACTGTGAGCTGTTGTGGTCCCTGGGCTGAACGGGTAAAGGCAAACGACAGTGTGGTTAGTGTAATAGTAGCTGTGCCAGTGGGTTGCACTGAGAACTGAACATATTCGGTTTGATTGCAAATTGTGGTGGACCAATTCTGAACATTAACCCCCAAGTTGACATAGCCCGATGTATACGGATTTACCGCCAGTTTGTTCACACCTGAATAGGAGACTGAAGATGCATTTACCAAGCCACTCGATGACGAGCCATTATCACTACCTTCAAAATTCCAGATAGCGCTAAAAGGCGTTATCTGCGCCGTTGCTATCTGTAGTCCGATGAACCAGATAAACGCGTAAACCACGTAGTTCTTCTCCATTGCAGGCGTTATTGTGTCGAACACATGTTCCGCCTGCAATATATTTAGAAAATCAACAAGTCACTCAATAAACAAATTCACCTACTTCACTTACTATTGTTACTTGCTTACCAGTATAGGCGTCAGCACGGCCAATCACCTGAGCCTCAATACCAAATGACTGCGCTATATCAATAACACGTTGCGCGTTTGCTTCGGGCAAATAAACTTCCAGCCGATGGCCCATATTGAAAACTTTGTACATCTCCTGCCAACTCGTATTGCTTTCTGACTGGATCAGTCGGAAAAGGGGCGGAATTGGGAAGAGATTATCCTTGATAATGTGCAGATTATCGACAAAATGCAAAACTTTGGTTTGCGCTCCACCCGAGCAGTGAATCATCCCGTGAATCTGCGGGCGAAGCTCATCCAACAGCACTTTTGCGACAGGCGCGTATGTTCGTGTGGGCGACAGAATAAGTTGCCCTACTGTAATGTCGCCCGTTGTAAACGGTTTTAATTCTCCTGATTGTCTCCCGTCTAAAACGAGCGAAATCGTATCTGTTAATTTCTTTGAACCGCTATAAATCAATGATTTGTCGATAGCAGGGTCGAAACTTTCGGAGTACTTATCAGCTAAATAGTGGGCCAGTACATCGTGGCGAGCCGACGTTAGTCCGTTGCTACCCATACCGCCATTGTACCTTGTCTCGTAAGATGCCTGACCAAACGACGCCAGCCCGACGATAACATCGCCCGCCTGAATTCGGTCGTTGCTAATGACTTGATCGCGTCGCATCCGGGCAATTACCGTACTATCGACAATAATCGTACGAACCAGATCACCAACGTCGGCTGTTTCGCCCCCGGTACTGTAAATGTCAATGCCGTGATCACGCAGCATCTGCAGAATTTCTTCTGTTCCGTTAATAATTTCGGCAATAACTTCGCCCGGAATCAGATTTTTGTTGCGCCCAATAGTCGAAGACAGCAGCATGGGTCCGGTTGCACCAGCACAGATCAGATCGTCGGTATTCATAACGACCGCATCTTGTGCAATACCCCGCCAAACGCTCAAATCGCCTGTTTCGCGCCAATATAGATACGCCAGCGCCGATTTCGTTCCAGCGCCGTCGGCGTGCATAATGGTGCAAAAATCCGGGTCGCCCGCCAGTATATCGGGCACAACTTTGCAGAATGCTTTGGGAAACAGTCCTTTATCGAGTCGGGCAATAGCGTTGTGAACGTCTTCTTTACTGGCGGAAACTCCGCGCTGGGCATAGCGGTCAGTCATGCCACAAAGGTAAGTAGAAATGCCCCCAACCCCCAAAAGAGGCTTTGAATACCCGTTTAACGTTTCGTCAAAAGCCGCCTTCAGGGGTTGGAGCCCTTAATAAACAATTCCGGCTTCGGCCCGAATGGCATCTAACAAGTCCATCAGATTCAGACTGTCGTCGAGCGACCAAAGCGGGCTTTCGGTTCGACCGTCGGCCAAACATTGCATTACGTGCCGGATCTCGTAATCATAGCCGTGCGTAGTCCGGGTAAAATCAAATTCGGTTGGTTCCTGGTCTTCAGGGACAAGCGAGATTCCCATCGTTTCATGAAACCGGCTGTGGATTCGAATCTGTCCCGTTTCACCCTGAATTAGCCCAATACAGTCGGTTTTGGCCTGTAATGTACTATCCAGCAAGGCTATCTGACCATCGGCGTAGGTTAGCACCATGCCGCATTGTTCGTCAACACCCGTAGATCCGAAGATTGCCGATGCTTTGATGGTCGTTGGTTTTCCCAGAATCAGGTAGGATAAAAACAGCGGATAAATGCCAATATCGAGTAAAGCGCCCCCACCTAATTTTTTGTCAAAAAGTCTATTTTCCGGTAGCAATGGCGCTTTAAAACCAAAATCGGCTTTCACCGAAACTACTTTACCAATAACCCCGGACTGAATCAGTTCCAGCGCTTTTTCAATACCGGGCATGAACCGGCTCCAGAGCGCTTCCATCAGAAATGTCCCTTTCGTTCTCGCCGTTTCGACCATTTCCCGAACTTGTTCGCCATTCATGGCAAATGGTTTTTCGCCCAAAACAGCCAGTCCCGGCCGGACCAATCCAGGCTGGGAAACTTTACCGTTGAGCAGCAACATCACATTTTCGTGGTGTTTAGTGTGGGGTGTTGCCACATAAACCACGTCTAAATCGGGCAGCGATAAGAGTTCTTCGTAGGAGCCTAACGCGTGAGGTGCGTTGTATTCTTTGGCAAACTCTTCGGCACGTTGCAAATTTGTTGATGCAACAGCATAAAGTTGAGCGTCGGGCACAGTGAGTAAGTCCTGTGCAAATTTATGGGCGATGCGGCCCGGTCCTAAAATTCCCCAGCGAGTCATGGTAAAAGGCGTAATTGAGTAGGAAGTTTTTAACTTGATTGACCGTCCGGTCAGCAGTCAAATGTATCTTTTTTTTCTAAGTTGCGCTTTCATCATTTCAGCATTCTGTGAAAAGCATCGGTTTATTAGTATTGTTATTCTGTTTTCTCTTCGGTAACCCAAGCTTGTACGCTCAAGTTGTTGAGCAGCCCGACCCTCTGCGTCCCTCCACTGTACCGCCTGATAGTACGAAGGCAAATGCCTCGGGCGACTCAAGTAATGTCGATACAAATAATCAGGAGGAAGATAAAAACGCTACGGCTGATTCAGCAAAAACGCATCTTCTTCGATACCGTTTCACTGCCGACGGCACGGCTACATCGGGCAATGTCAACCGTACATTACTACAACTGACCAGCGCTATTGACTATCAACTGAGTAACTATTTTAAACTATCGAGCAATCCATCGTTTGTGTATGGTAAACAAAACGGACTTCTGGCCGAACGAGAATGGTTTGGTGATTTTCGAACTACGTACCGGCCCGAAAAACGACTCTACTATCTGGCTTTTGGGTCGTATGAGCGCAGTAACCTACGCCAGATTAACCGTCGGTGGACAGCAGCCGGTGGATTCGGCTATAAACTGCTAAATCGAAAACGTGCTTATATCTCTGTTACCGATGTTATTATGCAGGAATATACCGACTTTATTGAGCTGAATGACGTCAATATTATCCGTAATTCGGTGCGTTTGTTCGGCGAATACACCTTCGATAATGACCGATTTACCGTTACACATACTACTTTTTACCAGCCTGCATTGGGCCAGTACAACGTTCGGTGGAATGCCAGCCTGAGTGTCCAGATGAAACTGACCTCGGCTACCAGTCTACGCTCAACGTTGGCCAACGCCTATGAGAGCCTGATTGTGCCCGGTCGCCAAAATAATGACCTGCGGTTTACGGTGGGTCTGGTGTATGAGCGATAACAAGCGATCGGGGTTTTGTCTGTGTGTATACTAACAAAACCCCGATCCTTTTTTTTGTGTGATGTCGGGTTCTCAAACCCGACAGGTCGCGTCAGCAATAGCGTCGGGTTTGAGAACCCGACA
>JANXVQ010000574.1 GCA_025351545.1 Spirosoma sp. | reverse complement strand
AAAAGTAAAACTTCGTTTACGGAAATTATGTCCAGTTAATTAGGGGGTTGAGAGGTAATCAGGCACTTGGCAGGCTTGCTCTGGAGGTGATTTTGTCGCTACCATGTCATGTATGGCTGTTAAGGGTATGATGAAAACGGAAGGCTAATAGGCATATCCATCATTTGACAGCGGTTACGGTAAAGGTTGTGTCTTTAGCTTGACCCAACGAATCAAATACCCGAAACGTTAGTTGATGAGCGCCTGAGTCAGTTGGCATATACGTGAGCGTATCACTCAGTAATCGACTCATATTTGCTGGAACGACCGTTTTTCCACCGGGGGCGAGCACCTTATTGTTAAGCCGCAATACACCCCGCACTGGCGCAGCTACCTGCCAGGAGAGTGTATACGAATTACCCAATGTGAGGTAATCCGGTTTAACACCGAAGCCCACTGACGTTGGCTTTTGCCAGGGAATTGACGTAGGAAACGCATCCATTTCCAGCTGGAATGGAAAACTACGCTGAATGTCGAGCGATTCGGTTTGACAGGCCGCCCCAACCAGTAGTAGGCCACAGGCCCAGATGATTGATTTTTTCATCGGAAGAAACAGTAACGGATACCAATGTATCCAGTGGTGCGAAATTTGGAGACCTCCGAAAACGGGATATACCGTTCCGTGATCCCGCCCACAATGGCCAGCGATGGACCGACATATACCTCCGCTTCCAGTCCGAGCTGAGGGCCAATGGAAGCCGTAGATTTATTTTGAATGACCCCTTCCGCTAAATTTGATTGATTCCGGTTAATAGCCTCGTAACCAACGTATAGACCCGCCGTAGGCGCAACATACAGCCAACGATGGGTTGTAAAGAAACCACGGGGTACGTAATCCATCGACAGCCAATACTGCTCAACCAGAAGTTTAGCCAGCGTCTGGGCGTCGTAGTATTTACGCATATACGATACCGAGGCTTTCCAATAGCGCTCATTTTTTCGGTACCATACGTAATCAAGGGCACCCATATAGCCGCTTCCCGGTGCATGAGTAGACGAAAATTTAGGGAAGTTATCGACGACTCCCGCCGTAAAACTAACGGCCGTCTGGCCCTTTATGTGCCGCTGGGCGTAGCCTTGACGACCAACGAGCGTGCTCACCAGGAGCAACAGAATTTGAAGGGATTTCATAAGATATCAGCGTCTAAAATGTCCTGATTGGCCATCGTGAAGGTTACCGTTCGGCCCCCATTCTTTTCGCCCATAATCACCTGTACCACCTTATCATCCGGAATGGTGAATTTTTGGAAGACGTATATTTTTTCAACACTCTTCTGCCCGGGAATTATAACTAACGGTTGGTTATATACGTACAGCGGAATGACTTCTAATTCCTGGTGTGACGTTTCTTTCGCCAGGGTTTTGTCAACGATAAAAAAACGAATGAAATCCAGATCATACCGGATGTTGGATTTATTCTTCACCCCTATTTTATAATATAGCACGTTGTCCTTGTAATACAGGCCCCGCAGACTCGCCTGAATGTCGTATTTATTAATACCAATGTGTTTAACCCGCCGGTTGTGTTCCATGATGGCCGAGCAGTTTTGAACAATTTCCTGCTGTGAGGTATTCACGCCAGCAAAGCTGACAACTGTTCCTTTCTGGTTAACAGACCTTGCCTTTTGTTGGACCAACCCCTCCTCATTGACGGATAGATCCAGCGCCAGCATGGTCGGATATTCATTGTAGTTGACCACGAAACTATAAAATTGCCCGTCGGCCGTCATGACCGAAAAATTGGTTTCATTAAATCCGATACTGCTTGCCTTCACGCGTAGGACATTATCAACCGCATTGGCTTTATCGGCGATAATATCCTTGGAACCCAGATCGACCGACCGGATGGGCGACTTGAAAATGATGCAGGTCGTCTTATTAAACGCTAAATCGAGATAGTAAGAACGAACAACGTTATGATCCTGTATTGGAAGTGATCCATAGGAAAATACCGGCACCTCACCCGGTGTGGACAGCCCTGGCCGCTCTGGGACGCTAATGGCCACACCCGGCGTCACCGCACTGGGTGCCACAGCGTTTCCGGCACCAACCCGTTTCCGAATTGAATCAAGTCGCATTGCTTGTGAAGTTGGCGTATTGCGTGTGGCGCTTTTCAACGAATCAGCCACTTGAGCCGATGCCAGATGATGCACACTAAGGGCTAGGACCGAAATATAGACTACATGTTTCATCGCAGTTACTTATTTTAAAAGGACATAATAATTATTTTTCAGCGTAGCCTTTTGAACGGCCACTTTACGGGAGAGAAAGCTTCGTCCTCCCTGAAGCCCAGCCTGAACGGCGGAGGCCGCTGCCATTGCCGGCACATTCGCTGAGTAGACGGGGGCACTCACATTAAAGCCCTGACCCGCCTGGGAAACCGCTTGACGCCCTTGTTGAACGCCGACAACGTTTGGGACGTAGATGCCCGATAACCCGTCCATATCAAAGACCGTTAATTTCATCGGCAGAATACGTCCTTCGACCTGTACCTGGTTAATGGCAATGTTAACCCGCTGGCCACCAAAATTGGCAACCCCGTACAGGCGGGTACCTTCCGGAATCATCCGGCCCCGGAGGGTAATCGATTCGAGCAACCGTAGCGTTACACGACCTCCCGATATAATCGTTTGGTCTGAAAACACCATTGCTTTCACTGTTACCGAGAGCGAGTCTTCCTTCGCGTCCATCTGTTGTTTGCGCATGTCGGACTGGAGTCCATAAAAATTATTCTTACCCGCAGCTCCGTTTAGCGAAGAAACCGTGGAGATCGGAACCGTTTCAGGCTTGAGTGCCCTCCCTTGCAGATCAGCTTGGCGCTTGATCTTATCCGCTTTATACTCCTGAAGCAGCGCCAGCAATTGTTTCTGTTTTTCAATTTCTGCCTTTGTCTTGGCCGGATTGACCTCATCGACCTCATCATTAGAAGCCAGCTCCTCTTGCCCAGCCCTAGTCCCCGCTTTCTGATTCCGTTTTTTTGTGCGCGGGGGCGCGGGGGATTCTGGTTTTTCATAGATTTCATCCGGGACGTCATTTCCATAGATGTACGAATCGGCTTCTCCACCACGTCGAGATTGATCTGGATGAAGGGTAGCCGGAACGTTTGCATTCAGGCCCCGTTCCATCGGCATCTGATCGGGCATCGATAAGGGATGGGCATTCGTAGCCAGTTCAAGTTTTGACTGGGAAGGTAGGCCCGTTGAGTCGCCAGCGTTCGGCAAATCCGAATTTAAGCTCATGGTTGGTTTTACCGCGCCCTCCTCCTTGGATTTGGTGTGGTTGAGAAAGTAGTAAATAATCAGGATTAAGCAAACCCCAGCACCCGTCAGGATGGTAACGAATCGTTTGTCCTGCATCAGCTGCTTGATTCTACTTCCGTCGAAGCGATCCGGCTCCGGCGTGGTTTGATTGGTGCTCATGATGTTTTTGGGTTATACGAGTAAAAAAATGACCAGTGGCCGTGTAGTACACACTGAAAGAACCTAGAAAAAGCAACCCCGCCAGACAAATGACGGCTTGCCATTTACGGTGCTGAAGCGGCTGTTTTTCCCACTGTTTGACTCGCCTATCAAGATTCGAATAAACCCACAGGCAAGCCGAATGATAGGCCACCAGGAGTCGTTCGGAAGGCGGCTTCTTTCGCCGTTTAAGGATGTTCAGGAACATAGATGTAGGGTCGTTAAGGGGTTAAGGACGATGCCCTTCGTAATGATCCCGATTGATGGTTTCTATGTCCGAATTATCTGTAACCCGGAACCGCTCAATGACAAAGCCGTGCGGGTTATTATCCGTTCGGGTAGCGTCGATGAGGTAGCAATCGGCAATTAATTTACGCATCGTGATATTCGTCGCGCGAACCAGCATAATACGGGCATTAATCGTACAGTAATAGGGCGATTTATTCATGTCCAGGCTGACTGAATCAATCATCACTTTTTGAATGGTATTTCCTTGTAAAAGCTTGGTATAAAAGCCTTTTTCCCGCAAATCAAGGTAATGCCGGGTAATGGATTCATCCCCCAGGTAAGCCGCCTGCTTCATATTGGCGTCAATGGCCTTCTCATCGGGTTCCTGGTTAAAAAAAAGCTTCAAAAACGTCTTGACATGGTCTTTTGCCTCGGCTGGGCGATTTGTATTCTGTTCCTGCGCCAGCGCCAGCATAATCGACTTACCTCCATTGTCGAGCACGTATATTCTCTCCCGTGATTCCCGAGTAGTTTTGTACGAGAGGTAGGCCACCCAGGAAGCTACCCCAATACAGCCCAGGACGATGACAAAGACTAAAATTCTGACTAATTGAAACGACGATTCGATATTTCGCAGATAGCGAAAATTGAAATTAGCATTCATACAAAGGAAAGTTTAAGCAGTTAGTAAGCGGTAGCGGCACCGGCTAAGCGACCCGCTGTATTACCCGAGGCTGCACCGGCTAGCTGAGTCGCCGTACGCGCCGGAGCCGACATCGCTCGTAATCCGTCTGAAACCCCGGTGGAGTCCAAGATCCAGGTAGCCAGTTTAGGGACCAGCAAGTACCCAAAAATACCAATGGCGTAGAATAGCAAATTGGCAATCGATGAACTCGGCATTCCAGGGTTGCCCTGAAGCTGCTGGAATTCTACATGCAGGCTGGACAGGTGAAAACTATCCAGAATGAACCCATAGATATTGGCAATCGGCACCCATAAAAGGGTATGTAGCACCCGCCCCACCCAGGCCGCAATAGAGGAGTAAAACCAGTCGAAACAGCCTAAACCGATCGTCAAAGGACCAAACATCCCTAAAATGATCAGGAAGTAAGTCGATATGATTTTTATGCCAATGATCACAATGAAATAAATTAGCCGAAAAAGAGCCATCAGCACATAGTTCACGGTGGTATCGATGACAAAATTAACCGCATCAGCGGCTGCGGAAGTAACTGAATTCGCCATACCCATTACGCTGTCCGTCACCAGCTGAAACCAGGAGCGATTATCTTCTGTGGGAGCTACCGGTGGCGGAGCATTGGTATTACCCATATTTTCAATACGCGTTTTGGCGTTGGTTAGCACCTGTTGTTCCACCTCATCCCGACGGAAAGCGCCCATTTCCTGCGTCGCATCATTCAGCGAGCGGCCCATATAAACAACGCCGGCGTATAAACCGGGATAGGCCAGCAGGAGCATCGAAATGACAACCGGTCGAAGGAGTGGATATACATCAATGGCTTCATTTCGTGCCATGTGCGCCCAAACCCGGTAAAATACGTAGAACAGGGAGCCAATCAAGCCAATTGCCTGACCAATGGCAATGAAGGAAGAGAATTCAGGCAGCATCGTATCAAACAAGGCGTCAGCCGCTTCCTCAATACTGCTGATGGCTCCGTTGGCTAGCGTACCATTCCAGCCGGTTCCAGGGGATTGTAGTAAAATCATGGGTTGAATTGGAAGGAATTAACTTTTGAGAAAACTAACTGGCTTGAATTGAAGCCGCCAGGCCCCCGGCAGCTGGTGGCCAGCCACAGCGAAGTGAGTTTCAATTTTGACGGGCTCAATAACTGCAACTTATCAAAACCAAAGCCCTGCGTTGCGCCATGATCGCCCAGCGCAATATGGGTTGAGTCATCCCAACGGAATAGCATGAAAGCCATTTCCGGGCCACAAGGGATTTTATGATGCGTAGTCATATCAACGAGTTGCGAAAAATAACTCCACAGTAGCGAGTCTCCGGACGGTTTAATCGTTACACCGGCGTAAAAAAGACGGGAGCTACCACCGGGTAAAACGGCCTCCCACTGGCCTACATACCCAACGGGGAAATCAGCTGCTGTTCGTCTGAAGCGATCTTCTTTTTGACAACTGCTTTGGCAACTAGTCGTCAGCAGGCTAAGTACAATAAGGATCTGTTTCATTTTTTTACGTAACGAATCATGTAAGGGTCAGAAATTCGCTTGCTGATCGCTGAACGCATGGCCTGCTCTGACTCTGCCATGCGGTAGTAATTAACCGAGGCTGCTACTTTCCTGCCAAAACTGGCTAAATCCGCGTGGTGCTGTTTCGCTTCAGCCAGGGATTTTTGTTGTAGTTTAAGCCGGTCATAGGGTGACAAAAAGACGGGCTTCCCTTTGGAAACGCTGAAGGCATTCCGCGCCTTAATTATGTCGGTGCTACCCAGCGTGCCCATCACTATTGAGTTGTTGTAAAACGCGACATCCTCATTTTTCCCTTTGTCGAGGTAGCGTTTAATCATTTTCGATGTTGGGCCACCATTATCGTAACTTTGGTCAATGGCATAGATTTCCGTTCCCCAAATGTTCTTAGTCATTTGGCTTTCAATCTGTTTTATTGACGATTCCTTAATGGCTTTATTCTGGTCATTGTGTTGAAGAGCCCATTCATAGCGCAGTTTGAAATCCTGATAGTTAAGTTTGTTGAGTCGTTCCTGGCCATCTTTCCAAACGGTGCGTAATGAGACGAGTTTCTTCACCAATCGTTTGTCCTTGGTCTTTTGATAAATCGACATGATTTTTTCCGCCGCTGGAGCTACAACCACCGCATCCGCAATCGCTTTGATCATCTCATCAAGGGCTTTGTTCACGGCTAGATTAACTAGATCAACGCCGGGATCAACAATGCCTTTTTTGATTTTACTCTCCGTCATGCCAAGCACTTTGTCAATCTCGCCTTGCAAGGCGGGATCAGTAGGCATACCAGCGTCCAGTTGACCGGGAGCCCGGACATCCGTCGCTTCACCTTGGGCCTGTCCGGCTTGTGGACATACCACCAGTAATCCAACCAGTAGCAGCAAGGCTACTAACCGGTTGTAGTTAGTTTGTATCGACATGGTTCAGCCCCGATTTTTTTTGAAAACTACCCTGTTTGAACTCGTTGGCCTGCTGCTTGGCTATTCGATAGACATAGATTCTCCGAAGCTCGTCCCGAAGGCTCCCAACATCCTCAAGTCGTTTTTTGATCGCCGTAGCCGCCTGATCCAAGACATCCATGCGTTCCCCTTGCGCCATCCAGGAAACCGTAACGCCCTGTCCAGAACTGCCTAGGTTACAGACGATATTGACCGAAGAGGCTAAATCATTGGTTGCGCCAACGCTTTTAATCAGGGATTGATAGCCCTGACGCTCTTTGTCTGTGAAGACAGGTGAGGATAGTATTTTGTCCAGCTCCCGTACGTGGAATTTTACCGCATCAAACAGCCCTTTTATATTTAATTCCTTGTAATAGGAACAGAACTCCGGCGATAAGGTCGTATGGGATTTTTTCCAGGCATAATCCACCTTCAGGGTTTGATACGTAATTTTTTGTTGGCTGGTGTAGCCCGCCGCTACCATCTTTTTTAACCGCTCTACTTCACCCGCCGGTGTTGTTCCAACATCGGCAATCGTGGAGGCTAATTGCGCAATTTTATCACTAATGCCCGACATGATCTGATCTTCTGCTTCGCCAATCAAGCCCGATACTTCGTCCGATAGCTCATCCTTCATGCTAGCAAAATAACCCGTTAGATCACTACCAATACTACTTAAGACATTATCCGGGGAGAGCTGATTCGACAAATTTTCGACGTAGTTGCCAATCACATCGCCTAAGTCGTCTTTACTCACTTTGATGGGTGCTTGGCCCGGAAAGGTTACCGTAGGTTTACCAATTAATGGCACGTCAACAATAGGCATGTACTGGCTAAAGTCAGGCGCAGAACCCGAAGAATCCGTTTGTCCCCAAGCGATAGGTTGACCCGCTAATGTTACTAGTACGCACACAAGCAGCCCTATGATTTTGTGATTTGTTTTCATACTGATTTAAGGTCTAAATCCTCCGCTACGACTTCTTTCAGCGCTATATCAAAGTTGCCACCGTTCCTGGCCACCTTTTTCATCACCCTGAGTTTTTCACTCTCCTTGGTTGTAAAGGCGTAATATTCGGGACGTGAAACTTCGAGGCCATACACCCGGTATCGTTGCCCGCCCCAGCTGACAAAGAATTCTTTATACATGCGATTCGGATCATTATCCCGGTTCATGGAAAGTATCAAATCCTTCTCCTTATTGGTTAAGCCCAATAGCTCCTTGACGGCGTTGAATTTGTTTTCATACTTCCGCTGATCCATCAGAATCTTCGTGTCCGCATTGTTGATAATTGAATCTTTGACAATTGAACTACCAATAATGTCATCGACTTCCTGGGTAACAATCCAGGCTTCCCCATCAAATTTCCGCACGGTTTTATACAGGTACTTAATGTAACCCGCCATGTTTGGCGTCATGATGGCTTTCCAGGCTTCCTCAATCAAAATGATCTTCTTGATCCCTTTCAGTTTCCGCATCTTTGAAATGAATGTATCCATAACGATGATGGCCACAATTGGATAAAGAATGGGATGATCCTTTACATTGTCCAGTTCAAACACCACAAATCGTTCGTGTAACAGATCCAGATTTTTCTTTGAATTGAGCAGAAAATCAAATTCACCTCCCTTATAGTAGGGCTTCAGGTTAAACATGAAATTGTTGTAATCGAAGTAATCATCCCGTACCCCTTCCCGCTTCAGATATTCGTTAAAATCCTGTTGCATAAATTCGTAGAAGGTATCGAAGCAGGGAAATATGGATTCATCGACCTGAAGCTTAAGGAAGTACCCTTTTACAGCTGAGGATAAAGCATTGTATTCGGCACGGCTGGTTTTTTCCTCGATCGATTTCCAAAGCGTTAATAGCAGGTTTTTAAGCGATTCCATTTTTTCGGTCTCCGGGAAAGCCCGTCCCTCCAGGAAAAATGGATTAAAATGGATGGGTTCTTCCATCGTGTAGGTGATGTATTTCCCCCCCAGCATACCACACAAACCCCGGTAGGAATCCCCCACATCCACGATGACAATATGCGCGCCATGTGTGTGATAGCTGCGTAAAAAATGGTTGGTTAGAAAGCTTTTCCCCGATCCACTGGGACCAATGATAAACTTGTTTTTGTTGTTGATCCAGGTCCTGTCCATTGGCTCATCGGAAAAATCAACCCACAGGGGCCGTCCCGAAAGCCGGTCTACAACGCGAATACTATTTCTGGCCGATTCAGAGGTGTAGTAATTCGTTTCGTGGTTGAATAAACAAGCCGCCTGGGGAGCAAACTGGGTAAAGGTGTCTTCGCGCGGTAAATCGGCCGCGTTGCCGGGAATACCCGCAAAAAACAGAAAGGCCGCATCCCGCGTATTTTCCCTCGGCTTTAGATTCATCTTGGCAATGGCCGCTGTCGTTTTATTCCGTAGTTCAGGCAAGCGAAGTTTGTCATCTGTCCAGACCTGTACGTTGGCATGAATGCGAACCGGTGTCCAGGACTTTTCAGCGGCCAGTGTAAGAAAGCCGTTAACTAAGTCCGCATTAACCTTATTGGCCCGGTCAAAATTGGATAAAGCCACCATATTACCCGCTTTCTTTTCTAACTCGGCTGTTATCAGTGTTTTATCGTCAATAAATACATATTGATTATAAATATGATTGCAATCCAGCATGAGTCCAATTGGCGTGGAATACCCAACTGACAACGTTGAATTTTCAGTCGAAAGAGCGCCAATCCGAACATTGGTACTGATCGAGTCCGGCATGTCATCGACCTGAGAAATAGTAAAAAACTTTGAGTATTTGTTGCCAATACGCAACTCATCCTCCGAGGTGAAATCAAAATCGGCGAGTGGCACAACCTCATCGTTCAGGGATAGGGTCATGTAGCGTTCGATCAAACCCGCTTTATCAACCGGGGCGTTCTTGTCCGGTTGCAATTCATCGTTACCAAGGCGACGACAGGTGATTAGCCGATTTGATTCCAGTATTGATTTTAACTGAAGTACAGCCACCATAAACTTGTCAATCTCCCCCTTGCTAAGCGCCCGTTTCGGCACTATATGGGCTTTGACCAGCGAGGTGAGTCCCGCATGGGTACGGGTTCTTTCCCCCTGGGAAAACGTTAGGTAGACATAACATTTGTGATGCAGATACGGGCGCTCATTAAAATGCAATTCGGCAGATCGATCTAAATAGCTTTCGGGAAGTTCCTTTGTGTTTGGTTTATATGTCTCTTCTACAAACCAGTCTTGTTTATGAAGAATCGTACCCGCCGGTAAAACGCCAATGGCCTTACTCCATGTTTCAACCAACTCCCGGTAATCTCCCATTTCAACACCCTCTTCGATACGGGCATTGAGGGTGAAAATTTCCGGTAAGGTAATCTCGAAGGCAAGGGTCAAATCACCCCATTTAGTGAAAATACAGTTTTCTTCAACTGCCCCAAGAGGAAAAATTTTTGCTAATTCTTTAACCGAGTATTTCATGATGGTCCGCTTTAGGAGTTATTACTTGCGCAGATTCCGATAAACTGAATCTTGCCGAACCGTTACGATGCCAGGTAGTTTTTTGCGTGCTTGCTGACGGGCATACCCGCCCGCCCCCGATTTCGCGGACCGTCTAACCAGTCTCATATAAACCACATATATCCCTACGCCACAGGCGGCAAAAATCATCCAGCCTGGTAGGGGTACAAAGACGGCTGACACCCCCCCCGTTACAATTATGAAAATAATCCATTTGATCAGTTGGCCTAGGTAATCCATGCCTATAACCCCTCTGACCTGGGGCGGGCGGTCAGCCCCTTTGTTAATCGGGTAACCCATACTGCTGTGTATTATTTGCCAAAAGCAGAGGTTAACACCAAGCCCACAACCCCCGCAAAAACAATAGCTGCACCCCAGTTGATAACTGACTTTTTAAAATCGGGATCGTTACTGAAAAATTTACTGGCGCATTGAATGCCGCCTACGAACCCCATAATCAGGCAAAGAGGAAGCATCAAATCCCCAACGCTTTTTCCCACATCCTGTAGCTCGGACGTTGCTTTATCAACCCTTTGATTGGTATCACCTGCACAGGCATCATAGTATTTTTCGATGTAATCATCAATTAAATCAATTTGATTGATGATGAGCTTTCCATTACTATTGTCCTTATAATTAAGCCGCCGATTAAAATCAGCTTTTATCTTTCAGTAAACCATTCAGTGTACCTTCATGGAAAATCAACCTAAAAAACTCACCACGGCATCGGGTAGTCCTTATTTCGAGAACGAAGATTCAATGTCGGTTGGGCCGCGTGGGCCGCTATTGTTGCAGGATTACATTCTGCACGAGAAAATGGCTCACTTTAATCGGGAGCGTATACCCGAACGTATTGTTCATGCCAAAGGCTCGGGCGCTTTCGGAACGCTTACTATAACCCACGACATCAGCAACTATACCCGCGCTAAAATTTTCAATGAAATTGGCAAGCAGACGCGGGTATTTTTACGTTTTTCTACCGTTGGTGGCGAAAAAGGATCGGCTGATACCGAACGTGATCCACGCGGTTTCGCCCTGAAATTCTATACCGAAGATGGTAACTGGGATTTAGTTGGCAATAACACGCCCGTATTTTTCATAAAAGACCCGAAGAAGTTCGGTGACTTTATTCATACCCAAAAACGCGATCCTTATACCAATTGCAAGTCGGCAACGACGATGTGGGATTACTGGAGTCTAAATCCCGAAAGTCTGCATCAGGTACTAATTCTAATGTCGGATCGGGGTACGCCAGATGGTTACCGGCATATGAACGGCTACGGTTCGCATACATTCTCGCTGATTAATGCTGATAATGAGCGCGTTTGGGTGAAATTTCATTTCAAAACTGCCCAGGGAATCAAGAACTTCGTTAACGACGAAGCCGTAAAAATGAAAGGGCTCGACCCCGATTACGCACAACGTGATCTGGTGAAGTCGATTGATACCGGCGATTTTCCGCGCTGGAACATGAAAATTCAGGTAATGACCGAAGAGGAGGCCAAAACATTCAAATGGAATCCCTTCGATCTTACGAAAGTGTGGCCACAGGCCGAATTTCCGCTAATTGATGTTGGCTCGCTCGAACTGAATCAAAACCCGGACAACTACTTTGCCGACGTTGAACAGTCAGCTTTTGCCCCGGCACACGTTGTCGATGGCATTAGCTACTCACCCGACAAAATGCTTCAGGGCCGTATTCTCTCCTACCCCGATGCTCAACGCTATCGGTTGGGTGGTAACTACGAGCAAATTCTGGTAAACCGCTGCCCTTATGCAGTGACAACCTATCAACGCGATGGACAAATGCGGGTAGATGGTAATGGTGGTCGCACGCCAAACTACTTCCCCAATAGCTTCGATACGATCATAGCCGATGAAAGCTACAAGCAACCTACTCAGGATCTTAATGATTCCAGTCAGTCGTCTCTGGTAGCTGGCTGGTATGACCGTAACGCCCCCGGCGAAAACGATCATTATACGCAGCCCGGTAACTTATGGCGGTTAATGACTCCTGAACAGAGAATCAATACGGTGAGCAACATTGTTGGTGCGATGAGTGGTATTGATGGCCCCAAACGTGATCAGATCGTCAACCTGCAATTGTGTCATTGGTTCCGCGCCGATCTTTCGCTGGGTATGGCCGTGGCCCAGGGACTTGGCATTAGCATGGAAACAATGAACAGTGCTATGGGTGTTCAACACGCCTAATCTGGTTCCTGTCTTACTATTACCTTCGTAAGCAAAAACGCCAATTCCGGCTGGAATTGGCGTTTTTGCTTATAATTAACCCATACGTTCAACTTCATCCATCAACTTACCGATTCATCAAATGAAACATTTTCCCCAGCCATTAAGAAGCTTTTTGACACAACCACAAGTGCTATAAACAGGAGTACGGGTTCAGATTCAAATTCATCCAGACGTTATTACTGCCCACTGCAACTCGTCTTTAGTAGGCAGTAATAGCGTCTGGAGGCTGAATGCAATTAGAGACTGGTAAAAATTAACTGGCAGTTGATCGGTCAGGCAATCTCAAAAAACGTTCAAAAGGCAATCCAAAAGGATACACTAATCCCCATACTATTGTTTATAGTATGGGGATTAGTGTATCCTGTAGTTAACAATTACCATATATTTTATTTTCCTATTTGTTTTTAAAAACTTATCGTAAAAATAAATAACTCATTAACAGGTAAGCATATATATTAAGTTAATAATGTTCATATTAATATGTATTTATGCCGAATAAAATATTTATTTTTTATAAAAAATAACTTAATTATACATTTAAGCAACTGTTTTACCATATACAATACAATTAATAACCATATTATAATATAAGGTAAATCAATAAATATTTTTTTAACTATTAGTCTACTTAGATAAACTCAGCCGTTTATGAAACAAAACTTTACTCTCTTACTTAGCAGGATCTTTTCTAATTGTCTATCCTGGGTCGTATTATGCCTGTTGATGGCGTTTGCACATGAAGTTTCAGCCCAATTAGGTAACGCAACCTGCAATACGGTTGTGGCGCTAACAAATCCTACGTTTAACAATCTTACAGTAACTTCCAGCCAGGGTCTTTTTGGAGACGAATTCGGTTCAAAAGCAAACCTGATCGACAATGATCCTACTTTTTCAAGTGCTGCAACTTATTTAGCTGCACTTGGCAGTTCAGCCTGGCTGCAAGTAAAGGACAATAATGCAACAGGAGCGAATGTGTATCCCGCAGGTAGTTTTGCTGGTTTTATTGTTAGTAGTTCTGTCAAATTAGGAGTCACCACAACAATCACGACTTATTTAGGTGCCAGCAATACGGCTGTAGATACTAAAACATTCACGAACCTGGCGGAAGTTGGGCTTCTCAATGGTAAAACAAGAGTTGGGCTGATTGCTACAGGTAGCTTCGATAGGGTTCGGATTAATTTTGGAGGTCTTGTGGCAACCATAAGCGTTTACGCACCTGTGATTGAAAAGTTCTGTAATACATCACCCGCGTTGGCTTGCAATACGCCTACCTCACTGACGGCCCCTGGCCATTCGGTATTTCTTGACCCGGACCGTACAGGTATTGCTACAAATGCCGCTTGTCTTGCCTGTACGATTTCAGATCCTGATAAT
>JANXVQ010000568.1 GCA_025351545.1 Spirosoma sp. | reverse complement strand
AATGAGGATAAAATGAGGCAGTTGTGGCTCTATAGGTACCTCGCCCTCAAAAACATAAGTGAACACGGCGGTTTGCCCCGCGACAAGGATAAACGGGATATTTTTCGGACTGACGGCATGCCCGTTGAAGCGGGTTTTTATTCATTCCGGGATGTTGCCGGGGGATTCAAAACAAATCCGGTTCGCTTTGGCGACGATGATAGTCCGGCACAATACATCGAAGATTCGGAAGGATTATTGCGGCAACTCATTCGCCAACTGCTTGATCCTGATGTGCCATTCAAAAAAACGGATCAACTCGAAACCTGCCAATTCTGTGATTATAAGGGTATTTGCGGCCGGTAAATTTAGGCACTCATAAAAAAAGGCTGGTCGTAGTGCGACCAGCCTTTCCTATTTGAATACAACCTGAATTGAAAAAAAGCAATTTTGGGTGCTGCCTGAGCAGCAATTGATACAAAATTGGTAAATAAAAAGATTTAATACAACTATTTCGATAAAATAAAAGGCAAAACTGAGCGTAGAGATTTGTTGATATAACTATAGCCTGTAGCTGTGCTCAACGCTTTCTGATAAAATGAGTGCCGTGAGGTCGGTGGGGCCGCCTGCGCGGTTCTTAAATCTGATGCTTGAGGTTTCTTAAAACGTCGTGTTAGTAGGTTTCAAGAAACGTAACCGGTACGCCGGAGCGTGCAAACCGTCCTCACAATGTCGGGTTCTTGAACCATAGCTGTCGGGCAGCTTCTTGATGATGCCAAACAATGTTTTGCTTTTCTTGTTTTTGGGCCATGCAAACCGACAAACTAACCGTCCCCCAACTCCTGGCCAGTATCCCGGCCTATTATTTGGATGCGCTTGCCGAGGAGACCCAGGCTGATCTACGGCAAAAAAAACTGCCTGCTAAAGATATCTTTTACCTGCTGCTCTACGGACTCTTTGAGGCCACTCCCCTAAGTTGGCGAGTCCTTGAAGAGCATTTCCAAGGGGCCATGTTTCAACAGCGCTTTAAGCCAACGGCCACCCAGATTGACCATAGCTCCCTGAATGAGCGACTTCAGAAAATACCCCTGGCTTACGTTGACGACTTGGCCCAGTATTGCTTTTCCCGCTTCGCCCAGGTTTATCCAGCCCACCAACACAAACGCTTTCAACTGGTCCGCTTTGATTCAACGACTGTTACCCTCAGTGCCAAGCTGCTCACCATTGGCATGAAATCCTGGGGTTGCTCGAGTCCCAACAGAGCGCCCAACCAAGCCATCAAATATAGTGTAGGCTTCAACGGCCAGTTTGCCGTTAATGCCAAGGCCTACTTCCACAATACGTATCATAACGAAAATGTAGCCTTAGCCGAACTGATTCATCAGACGGCCTTGAGCCCCACGGATGTGGCCATTTTTGATCGGGGCTTAAAGGGCAAAAAGCGTTTAGCCAAGCTAGCCCAGGCCGATATTCGGTTTGTCACCCGCATCAGCCCCACCAGTCCGGTTGTCCACAGTAACCATCTTCGTTTCGCAACGGTGGTGGGCAGTCAGGAGGCCACCGTTGAGGTGCTTGACGACGGCTTAGTAACCTGTTTTACCGAACGGGCTAAACCCGTCGATGTTCCCTTTCGTCGGGTGCTTTGTCGGCAGAAAAGTACCGGACAACTCCTTTGTTTTTTGGCTAACATGTTGGATGTGAGTGCTTTGGAGATTGCTCAAATCTATCATTCGCGGTGGCAGATCGAGCTATTCTTTAAATTTATCAAACAGCATTTGTGTTTTACGCACTTGCTTTCTCGTCAAAACACGGCTTACCGATCATGCTGTATATGAGCTTGATTGCGGCTTCGTTGATCTACATCTATCGAAAGATCAATCAGATCGAGAGCTTTAAGATCGCTAAGTTGCGTTTTATGAATCAGTTACAGCCAGAGCTTTTAGGTATCATTTGGGAAAAAGGCTATTCAAAGGAACTCTTTTCCGTAGATAATTTGGCGGGGCCATAAGCTTGCCCGACAGCTATGGTTCTTGAACCCGACATCACAAAACATTACGGCACTACGGCAACATACTATTTACTTTTAATAAGAAAGCTACCAGCTAGCGGTATTGGGAAGGGTGATTCCGTCGTTGAGCTGGAATTTTACGTATTAGCGGTAGTGGTTGGCGGCACGAAGTGCTTCTGATTAAGCGGCAGATTATCGGCAGTCCATTCTACGTCATCGACAAAGGCAAAGGCCCGCACGGGGCAATTCGCTACCCGGCAGTAGAGGCAGCACTCTTTTTCGCAGGGGTCGGTATGCACGAAAATTTCAACTTCGGCCTGAAATCCCGCTTTGATGGTGTCCTCAAAATGATGCACTTCCTCGTGTACCTGACTCAGTTCCCAGTAATATGGCAGCGTCAGGTGACAGTCGATATGTAGATCGGCACCGTATTTCTGAACGCGTAGATTATGTACATCAATCCAACTATAATCTTTATGGACGTTCAGCAGCGACACGACACGGTGAAGAGTGGGAACGTCGGTTTCGTCCATCAACCGGGCAACCGACTGGCGGGTGATCTGAAATCCATTATAGATAATCACAACCGAAAGCACGAGCGAAAGCGCACTATCAATCCAGTATTTGCCGGTCAATCCAACCATAGCCACCCCCAGCATAACGACAATACTACTGAAAGTATCGGTGAGTAAATGTTTGCCATCGGCCGTGAGCGCGGCAGAATCTGTTTGGCGGCCCGACTGGATGAGCCTCCACCCGACGAAGGCATTGGCTACGGCTGTCAAGCCTATGAGGGCGAATCCCCAATCGAGATTGGAGAGTACTTTGGGATGGTAAAAACTGAGAATGGCCTGCCAGATAATGACTAAACCAGCCGAAAGAATCATAGCGCCCTCGAATCCTGACGACAAGAACTCAATTTTTCCGTGCCCATACGGATGATTCTGGTCGCGGGGTTGTCCGGCTAAATAGATGCTGTAAAAGGCGAAACCGCTGGCAATAACATTGACGATGGATTCGACGGCATCGCTCAAAATTGCCGTTGAATAGGTCAAAAAATAGGCAGCAAATTTGAGTACCAGCAGAACGATGCTTAGTCCCAGCGAGATGCCCATCCATCGATATTTAGTTTGTTGACTGGCACTCATGAAGCCCTAGGAATAGTAGTTAAAGGGGACAAAGCTACTAATTCGTAGCGGGAATGTTTGTGTAAACTGTGTGAAAACCTGTTTCATTGAACATCGCTAACCATGTAAAAAAGCTCCACCATTTCTACTTAACAGCCTTCGCATCCAGCCAACTAGCCCGGAATTTCTGCATATCAGGCGTGAGCGTAAGCCCCGATTTTTCGTACAGTTGGACGGACGTAGCAGGATTTTCAACCAGCCTAATGGAAGCTGT
>JANXVQ010000547.1 GCA_025351545.1 Spirosoma sp. | reverse complement strand
GAAAGAGTCTAAATTTTTCACTTTTTTTACCGGGTAAACCAACTTTTAATTTTTAACCCTACAGTCCAGTTCCAATGAAAACACAAACTCCTTCTCCAGCACCCGCCAAAGCATCGGCACCAAAAAAGAAGTCAGGTGGTCTTAATCCGGCACTTGTAATTCCAATCCTGTTGCTGATCGGTATTCTGACGTACATGTTTGTCTTCGGTGATGGCAGCCACTTCCAGGAAGGCGACAATACGAAAGAACCAATTCCTGGTGACTACTTCGGTACTGTCTACAAAGGCGGATTTATCGTACCAATTCTGTTTACCTGTTTTCTAACGGTACTGGTATTTTCGATTGAGCGTTTCATTACAATCGGCCGTGCAAATGGTTCTGGCTCAATTGATGATTTTGTACGGAAAATTAAAGGACAGCTTGACCGCAACGAAGTTGCTGCCGCTATTCAGGAATGTGACCGTCAGAAAGGTTCAATTGGTAACGTTGTAAAAACAGCGTTGGTAAAGTATCAGCAGTTGGCTAACGATACCCAATTAGACAAAGAGCAGAAGCTGGTAGCTCTTCAGAAAGAAGTTGAAGAAGCCACTACGCTGGAATTGCCAATGCTGGAAAAAAACCTGACGATCATTGCAACGCTGGCTTCGGTTTCTACACTGATCGCCCTGCTTGGAACGGTACTTGGTATGATTCGGGCCTTCGCAGCTATGGGTGCTACGGGTCAGCCTGACACAGGTGCCCTGTCAACAGGTATTTCAGAAGCCCTTGTAAACACGGCCCTTGGTATCGGTACAGCAGCTATTGCAACCATTATGTACAGCTACTTTACTAGCCGGATTGACACATTGACCTACAACATTGACGAAATCGGCCTGAGCATTCAGCAGAATTTCGCAGCCCATTATTAATACTAATAACTTATGCCAGCAGTTAAAGTAAAACGCGCCAGTTCTTCGGTTGACATGACCGCGATGTGCGATGTTGCGTTTCTTTTGTTGACGTTTTTTATCCTGACAGCCCAGTTTCGGTCACAGGATGCAGCCGCCATCGAAACACCTTCGTCCATTTCAGGCATTAAAGTCCCCGATAGCGACATCATGACCATTGGTCTTGGTCGGGACGGCAAAGTCTATTTTGGTATCGACAATGCGCAAAACCGCATTGCCATGCTGGATAACATTGCTGCCGCAAAAGGTATTTCATTCTCGAACAACGAAAAGAAGGAATTTTCGCTGATGTCGAACTTTGGGATACCCCTTAATCAATTAAAATCCTATCTGAATCTCCCCAAAGAGCAGCAGGCAAAAGTGACACAGTCTGGTATCCCAACTGACACAACTGGCGCAGGTCCAACCAATGAGTTGAAGGAATGGGTTTATAATGCCAGAAAGGCCAATAACAAACTTCGAATTGCGTTGAAAGGCGATAACCTCGCCAAATTTCCCGAATTCAAGAATGTATTGGCTACGCTGCAAGCGCAAAATATCAATAAGTTCAACCTGATTACGGGGACCGAAGCGCCCCCTGCCGGTTGGAAAGCTGATTAAGCGCGTAGCGATGCAACTATAGTTAGATTTTCACCACGTGAATTTGTAATAAAACATGTCAGAAATTAATACTGGCGGTGGTGGTGGTAAGCATGACGGTGGTAAGGTTAGGTCCAAGAAAGCGTCAACCAGGGTGGATATGACACCCATGGTTGACCTGGGATTTCTCCTAATTACCTTCTTCATTCTGGCCACTACCTTGAGCAAGCCATCTTCGATGACGCTCAACGTGCCGGATAAAACTAAAATAGAGGAAACGGAGCCTATTAAGGCCTCCAACGTAATGACGGTTTTTCTGGGGAAAGACAACAAGGCATATTACATTTTTGGTAAGGCTGCCAGCGAAGACCCTGAAGTAAAAACCGTTGGCTATGGCTACGAATTTCGGCAGGCTCTTATGGAGAATGTCAAGAAAGTAGGTGGCGAAAAGTTTGTCGTCGTTATCAAACCCACAAAACTGTCGACCTATAAAAATATGGTTGATGTGCTGGATGAGATGGCTATTACAAAACTAAAGCGCTATGCTCTTGTGGATGCATTAACTCCGGACGAGACGAAACTTCTCAAAGACAAAGTAAAATTAGACGTATAACACCATGGCAGAATTAGACTCCAATGCAACACTCGATGATATCGTGTTTGCTAACCGGAACAAAGCATATGGTGCCTATGATCTACGGAAAACGTACCCCAAGACTATGACTCGTGCCCTGATTATTGGGGGTATCCTGTTTACGATTGGTGTACTGACACCAACTATCATTACTGCTTTGACGCCGGTAGAAAAAGAAGTGTCAATGTCGGAGGTGGATTTGATGAAGCTTCCACCACCGCCAATTGACCCGAACGAACCACCGCCACCGCCACCGCCACCGGTAGAATTACCGAAAGTGAACACGGTGAAATTCCTGCCACCGGAAGTAAAACCGGATGAGGAAGTACCTGAAGAAACGCCACCCCCTGCTGTTGAGGAACTGAAGGAAGCCGTAGCTGCCGAAAAAACGCAGGAAGGCGACCCAAATGCCGAAAAAAACATTGCAGCTCCTGAAGCATCAGCAGCTCCAACGAAGGTGGAAGTAGCGGTTGAGGCTGCCCCAAAAGATGACGAAATCTTTACGGTGGTAGAACAACAACCAGAATTTAGTGGTGGTATGGCTGCTCTTGGCCAATACCTAAGCAAAAATCTGCGCTATCCGGCAGCGGCTCAACGAGCCAACATATCAGGACGGGTATTTGTGAGCTTTGTGGTTAACACAGATGGTAGTATTCAGGACGTTACAATACTGAAAGGTCTGGGCTTCGGCACAGATGAAGAGGCACAACGCGTAGTGAAAGGTATGCCGAAATGGCGTCCTGGTAAGCAATCAGGTCGGCCGGTTCGGGTAAAGTACAATCTACCAATCAACTTCACGCTGGAGTAAAACCAATGCGCGGACAAAATCGAGGTCCGGCGCGGCTAACGCTGTATGTTGCAACACTAGCTTCGCTGGCATACCTGGGAGGAGGCATCGGACTGATTGCCTCCTCTCAGTCTTTTGGGGTGCTGCCTGAGCCCGGATTAGTCCGGTATAGCCTGGGAGCGTTATTAATAATTTATGGCTCATTTCGAGCCTACCGAGCCTATCAACGTTTTCAGGAAAATGATTAAACGATTTTTGGGGATTGCAGGATTAGTGGCTGGCCTGATGGGTTGTGGCAATGATAAACCACCTTTGGATAATCCATCAAAGGGGAGTATCGTTATTGCTGCTGACGAATCGTTCCAGCCATTAGTCACCCAATTAACATCGGCCTACTCCAGTATTTATCCGGATACTCATTTTAAAATCGTTTTCAAACCCGAGCAGGAAGCTATCAATATGATGCTTCAGGATAGTGCCAGACTAGTATTCACGACTCGTCGGCTGAAGCCAAATGAGCAAGCAGTACTTAATCAGAAGAAAATAACTGGCGCCACCGAAAAAATTGCCACTGATGGTGTAGCGCTTATTATTAACAAGGCCAATACTGACAGTCTCATCACAATGGCTGACTTGCAACGTATTTTTAATGGTCAGGCAAAACAGTGGAATCAACTAAAAGGCGGGAATCAGAATAGCCCTATTACACTCGTATTTGATAATAATAACTCTAGTAATTTGGAGTTTGTGTTAAGCACGTTTAACATTAAAGATGTTAAAGGCCTACGCATTTTCACAACGCACTCAAATCGGGAGGTTATCAATTTTGTACGTAAAAACCCATCGGCATTAGGCTTTATTGGCGTTAATTGGATTAGCGATAGTGATGAACCTCTTTCGGTGGAACTAGCTCAGGATCTGCGTGTAGTGGGTGTATCTGACAAACCGAATCCGACGAAACGGGACGATTATTTTCAACCGTTTCAGGAAGATCTAGGTATGCAGCGCTACCCTTTACGGCGACCCGTATATATACTAAGTCGCGAAACACATCCGGGGTTAGGAGAAGGGTTGATCAATTATGTTACCAGAGATGCCGGGTCGTTGATCATTCGTAAGTTAGGTCTCTGGCCCAGAACGCCATACGACCGTATCATTAATCTGACAAAATAACGTTCATTAACAACAATCGGAATGCCGTTAATGAGATAGTTATCTGTACTTTTCGTTACAAATAAAAGAAATTTATAGAGTCATAGTCGAGATCAAATTTTCTCATTATACAGGCATCTTCTACTTTATTGCTGAACGATAAATAGGATGATTAAACAACACATCAGCTGCATAAGATTCTCCTTTAACTGACCAATGCCCATCACATAGAACGTATAGTTCCTGCGGATTACCTTTATAATTTAGAAAGGCAGGGGCCAGTGGAATAAAATCAGCGCCGTTCTGACGACAAAATTTGGCAAGCAATGGGTCGATTCGATTGGTTTTTCCTTTCTTTAAAGCGTCAATATCCCACAAAGTAGGGATTGACAGAATGATCACTTTTTTACCTTTTGCCTCTTCTATTAATTTTGTTAATGAGTAGCTTACGTAATTCCACTCACTGTCACTAAAAAGATCATATTTAGTAAATTGCCCTGCCTTGTAATTTTTCATGTTCACTTCACCCAACAAACGAAATATACTGGAATGAGCGAGTAAATCGGCTCTAAGCTTATCAGACAGAGTTAATGTAGCATAAACGGAGTCTACTACTTTCAATAATGAGGCTTGAGTATGGTTTCCGTAATTGATAGATTGACTTACGTTGGCCAGACTATAGCTTAATGTGTAATTTGGATAAACACCTTGCCAATATGGGACATAAATGGGCCAGTCCACAAGTGTGTATGGTTTTTTTCCATCGTAAACCTCAAAGTCATTAGCGGGTAGAAACCCAATAATTAGAACATCAGCACCATAGACCTTACTTATGCTTTTATACGTTAAATAGTAATTTAACGGACTGGAGCTATTCACGGCAAAATTGAGGTGTTCAATGCCTGTCTTCTGTTCCAGAATATTTGAGCATCGGTCAACGTTATTAACCATATATCCTTCTAAAAAAGAATCACCGACAATTGAAACCCGCTTTTTCCCTGGTTCTGGATTGGTAACAGACCGTTGTCGATCATTTGCTCCAGCATAATTAAATGCCCAGCAAATTGAATCGCCTTCACAATTCATAAACCTATAAGTGGCATTAGGAACATGCGCCCGGCCCGTGACTGGATTTAAATCGCCTGCCGGAAAAGGCTTCAGTTTATATATTTCTGAAGGAATATATAAACGCCGAAAGACAAAAGGGCTGCTTTTTACAAGATTCAATCCGATTATTAAATGTCCTGTACCTTCCAAAAAGAATATAAAAAACAGGCCTGACAGAATAGCTAAAGTAACGTTCTGAATAATTCTTCGTTGAGCAGTCAGTCCCAGGGCGATCAGGAAACTCAATCCGTCAAGAATAAGAAGCGTTATGAAAATATTTTCATAAGCAAAATTGGCAATCAATCCATCGGCATTACCCCGAACGTGTTCATAAGCATAAGAAAATAACCATAGACCCAGTAGCACAAATGTTAATACAAGCCAAAACCTTACAACTCCACCCTTAATCATTTTTTTGGAAAGACAGGTTACTTACCACATAAAATCGGTTTAAAGCTAGTAAACAAAAATAAATATATAACTATACCAATTAAATGTATAAATATATATGTCAAATATATACCATAAAATACAATCATTGTGCTGATATTCAGGCATTTATGAATTGGTAATGTATTCGGCAGTTTGGATTTAAATTAATGTTTCAGTTACGACCTTTCCTAACCAGATTATATGTGATGGATATTTAGACAATTCATCTATTTGATGAAATTACGATTGGATAAAAAATTACAAGTTTTTAGATTTAGCCACAATTTTTTAGATTTGTTAAATGTTTAATAAACACTAACTAATTTCCCTAATTTCCAACTTAAACTACATGATGAACAACCAGAAGCAATCGCTATTGACCATCCTGTTCGTTGGGGCAACCATAGCGACTCCTTTAATGGCGCAGGATGTCCAAACAGCATTGAAGGATGTAGAGGCTGAGCGATATACTAAGGCGGGGCAAACGCTAACGCAGCTGGCCACCAGCGCGCCAACGGCTGATAATCAATTCTATCTGGGATACTATTATCTTAGAAGCGGACAGTTAGACAAAGCAAAAGCGGCTTTCGACAAAGGCGTTACTACCGACGCGAAAAACCAATTAAATAATATAGGTCTGGCTGGCGTGGCGCTTGCAAAAAATGATGGAGCCACGGCAAAGTCACTTATCGACAATGCTGTTGCACAAACAAAGAGTAAGAATCAGGACGTTTTGATTCGTGGTGCTGAAATGTACACTTTATCTGATCAGCCGAAACAGAATGATCCGGCTGCTGCTCTTGGTCTGCTGACGATTGCTGACGAAAAGGATAAGAAAAACGAAAACGCCGAGATTGAAATGCTCATGGGCGATGCCTATTTTCTGAAAAATGATGGCGGTAATGCCATTACGAAGTATGAAAATGCGCTGGCAATCAATCCTAA
>JANXVQ010000536.1 GCA_025351545.1 Spirosoma sp. | reverse complement strand
AAAAGTCGTCTCGAACATTCAGGAAGTGAAAGCCCGCAAAGGCCGCGTTATTGCCATCACCACCGAGGGCGACACGCACCTACCCAACATCGTAGATTTCACCATCGAAATCCCGAAAGTCCACGATATTCTTATGCCATTGGTATCGGTTGTGCCACTGCAATTACTGGCCTACTACATTGCTGTCATGCGCGGCCGCAACGTTGACCAACCGAGGAATCTGGCGAAGTCAGTAACGGTGGAATAGGACTATCTTTTACATAAAATAAAGCGCCATGAGGTTGACTCTCATGGCGCTTTATGTTGCTGGTTTGATATTCATCACAAAAGTAAAGCGTAACTAACTTGACAACTTGTCAAGAATTGTTTATATTTGGGTTGAACATAAGAGAGATATGAAAATAATGACTGTTGGCGATTTGAAATCTCATTTCTCGGAAGTCATTCAGGAAGTAAAAGCAGGCGAAGAAATTGCTGTCGCTTTTGGAAGGAAAAAGGACATAGTTGCCTACCTGATTCCTAAATCAGCCCGAAAAGCTGAAAAGCGCCAGTTAGGACTTTTGCAGGGTAAAGGCAAGGTTACCTATGCTTCTGATTTCAAGATGACAGAGGAGGAATTTTTGGGAATATGAATTATTTACTGGATACGCATACGTTAATCTGGGCGATCACCGAGCCTCAAAAGCTGTCTGATACAGTAAAATTTATTCTCGAAAATACTGACAATGAAATAATAGTGAGTGCTATAAGTTTTTGGGAGATTGCACTCAAACATAGCATCCAAAAATTGACACTGGAGGGATTAACGCCCGAAGATTTCCCCAAAGCGGCCATTGATACGGGGTTTCGCTTACTTGATCTTGATGGAAAGACGGCGTCATTATATCACCAACTTTCGGCTACATACCATCGTGATCCATTCGACCGAATGTTGATTTGGCAGGCTCTTCAAAACAATTTCTCGTTGATTAGTAAAGACGCAGATGTGGCGAAATACGCCACCGAAGGATTGAAAGTGATTTGGTAACAGAATCTAAGTCCGCATAGGTTGACGATTAAGTCACTTACAACCTTTTCACACTTCCCTGAGCGGTCTGAAAACTTTCCTTCGGGACATGCACTCTCTTACCGGGAAGCTGACCATTTTTTAAAACGCTTTAACGATAATCCTCACATACGGCCTTCTGTTCTTTGGTAGTATCTCTGAAATCGACAAGGAAAATATCTGGGTTTTTGGGATTGTAATATATCCAATACCAGCCACTACCAGACTTGTAGTTCTTCAATTTCTGAATTATCTCTTTGTTGTAGACGCTCGTTTCGTTTACTATATCCTTGTAGTTTATTTGCATTTTATGTTTTACAATGCATTGACCCGCATTTATTCCTTCAGGATCAAAATTAATTGAAATTATTTTTGTCGAGCGTTCTTCGTAGTTCTTGTGTAAAGTGAAATACCCATAACTTTTAGGTATTCTTTCTATGAAAATACGAACTCCGAGTATGGCAAGAAACCAGAAACCGGCATAGACGACTTGCTGTATTTTACTCATTGTCTCACCTTTCTTTTTTCTATTTCTACTGCTAAAGTAGGCAAATATACCAGGGCTTTCTTATAAAAATTGTTTCAACCGAATTCAGCCGTGTAACGTGACTGTCTAGTACTCAAAATCTAATTTTGGTTGTGTTTGACAAGCTTCCAAGGTCATTTACTAACAAAATGCAGAACGCATAAAGAACCTTAAATAGTAATATTGCATACATATAAGGTGCGTTCAGTTTTTATAAGAAAGCCCTGGCAAATATACCAAGTGAAATAAAGATTAAGGGAACCGTTACTTCGTATAACATTACACGCCAAGTGTACATGCTAAAAGGGTAGTAATCAGCGGGATTACACTCCATTTCTAAGGGTGAAAATTTTAAAGTTCAAAATAGATAAATTTCTTCTATGTCGTAGGCGAGCTACCTTGTAGTCAAACCCAACCGGGACGTACCCTTTGTCACCGAGAACCTGCCCGCGAGACACTGCACACAACGCCCGAAAGGGCTGATGGCGAATGAGTTATTCAACTGAACACGAGTCGTTTGCAACCTTTACACCCTTTCTCGGTTGGGCTGAAAAGTCTCCTCCGGGACGTGCTGCCTGTCGACGGAAAACTGCCCTACACGGAGCGTTTTAAATATCATATGACTTTTTCTCAGGTCTCTTCTTTTTGCCTCCCCACTGGCGATACTCGGAATCCATAAAAGGATACATATCCAATTCACTTACGGTAGCATTATAGTAGGCTATTTGATGCTCACAAACGAAAGACCAGTGCTTTTTTCGCCACTTTGCATTGTACTGTTTAGACTCATATAGTTTTAATGCTTCTTCGTTATCCCATAATGTTACGCCGTTGCAAGGTGTAGCCCCGCAATGTTGTGCTTTGAAAAGAGCAATCGTAGCCATCAAGTCTTCAGGCTTTGTAGCCGTTGACTCGATCAGTAAATCAAAGTTCTGAAAACTGCCCGGTTGCTCTTGGCGAAGACTTTTGAAAGGCTCGTTTGCTGGTGTGCTTTGCCCTGATTCCGCTTCTGTAGCAGAATTAGTATTTGACACTGTCTCGTTTTTATTTGAAGAAGTACAACCAAAACAAAGTAACGAAAATAGCGAATAAAAGACTACTTGTCTCATAATGAGGTATTTGATAATATAATTTTGAATATAATAAGTTTTCCCTGTCGCACGGCTACTTCCCTACAGACTTAAATCTGGCCTGACGGGGCGGTTAACTTGTCAGCAGGAACCCGGAAATGGAAGCCTAAACCTGACCCCTGCGGACTGCAACCTGTCGCACACAACCCGCCCCGCAAGCACTTTATGAACTTGCACCCAACATATAAAAGGGCGCGAACTTACTAAACTACATTGGCTTGACATGCCCCGTTAAGGATATCTCTTGCCACTAATACTTTCAATGGTCTTATCTAAAGACAGTTGTTGCCATAGCAGGGATACGCTTTCGAGTCATTTTTATCAAATAAAACGACCCCAAAGCGGCTAATGTACAATCAAATAGCCAAATCCTGATTGGCGATACAAATACTATTTATCTCCCGGATGATATGTTTTCTCGACGTGTTTTTGAACGTCTTCGGGATAGAACAAAACATCTTTGAATTTGCCCTGTGTATAGAGTGGAGCCTGGTCGGTGAAGTGGGTAGTGCCGGGTTTGCTGCTTTGGCCACCCGTTACCACTGAACGGGCTTTTACGCGTTTGCCAAACTCTACCACAGCGACGAAACTATTGCCCACACTGCCGTACCGTTTTTTGGTGCCGGGATACGTTTTGGCCGCAAAAGCCGCCAGCGACCCCCAGGCCGATGACGTAAAGCCAACGGGAATGCTCGGCTTCTGGTCGTCGTAGGTTTCCTGAATTTTACCGGTCAATCGCTGGTAACGGTTAATATCGCCCCAGGGTGTTTTCCAGGTGCCAAAGTCGCGCGTCAGGTCGGTTATGACCTCGGCCAGAGCCGTTACTTTTTCCTGTGAAGACGTGGTGCTAATGGTGAATTTGGTTAGGCCCAAATTGTCAAATCGCTGGTCGCCAGCCGCACGGCTACGGGCCAGTTTCTGTATTTTTTCACCCCAAAAGATAGCCAGCGTCTGCCCTACCGACGTA
>JANXVQ010000529.1 GCA_025351545.1 Spirosoma sp. | reverse complement strand
GTGCTGTTCTCGTCTTTTTAGCGGCTTTCTGTTTTGCAACAAAGGGTGTTTTAATTAAACTGGCTTATCAATATCCCATTGACGCGATTTCGCTGCTCACGCTTCGAATGCTGTTCGCTTTGCCATTTTATATAATCATTTCGATTAATCTGGCCCGCAAGCACCCACCTGCACAATTAAGCCTGAAACAATGGGCTACCCTGGCCATGTTGGGCATAACAGGCTATTATTTCGCCAGCTTCTTCAACTTTCTGGGATTGGTTTATATCACAGCCAGCCTGGAACGGATTTTATTATTTGTTTATCCAACGTTCGTGCTGCTTATGAACTCTGTTGGCTTTGGTCGGCGGGTAACACGCTTACAAATGATGGCCCTGCTACTGACTTATGCTGGTATCTTACTGGCATTTTGGGGCAACGTTGAGTCATCTGTACAAAAAGATGTCATTCTGGGAGCCTTCTGGATCATCTTGAGCGGATTAGTCTATGCTGTTTATTTAGTTGGCAGTGACCCAATGATTGCCCGCATCGGATCACAACGATTCACTTGTTATGCGATGATTGCCGCTACGGTACCCACGGTAATACATTGTGCGATACAAAATGGACTGCACCTCGGCAACTACCCTATACCTGTTTATACGCTGGGCCTTAGCATGGGTATTTTTGTAACAGTCATACCTACGTTTATGATTGCTGAAGGCATAAAACGAGTTGGGTCAGGAAATGCCTCAATCATTGCTAGCGTTGGTCCAATTTTTACGATTATTTTATCGACAACTATCTTACACGAGACAATTAGCACTGAACAAATAGTTGGAACACTTCTAGTATTGGCAGGTGTGTTTTTGATCGGTTGGCGTGGCAGACATTAATTGAAAAATTTCTTGTAAGCAATATATAATTATTACTAAAAAAACTTCGCTAACTTACAAAAAAGTAAGTTCACAGGAAGTAAGAAATATATGGTTCACGACACCATTAATACCTTTTACTTACCATAAAGCAAGAAATCAGACACATAAACACAATATCATCCTATTATAGGATAACAAAAACAACCATTAGATAAAGTCGAGCTACCTTTCAGGTTGTTAGTTAATATTATACGCTACCTTTCTTCGACTGTAACTTATTATATAAAAACAATTTTATGATAACTGAAAAAGTAATTAACGATGAAAAACGCATTGATAAAGCGGCTTATGTACTCAAAGCAGTAGCTCATCCTTTGCGCATTAAAATCATTCAAATGCTGAATGAAAATAAGGAATTGAACGTATCGGCGATTTATAAAAATCTCAATGCCGAACAGTCGCTTATCTCACACCACCTTATCAACATGCGTGATAAAGGCATACTGGATATTCGGCGGAGCGAAAAAAATATTTATTATTTTCTGGTTGATACAGCGGTATCCGAAGTCATTGATTGCATTTACAAGAGTAAGATTCTTAATTAAGTAGATTGGTATACGGTATAACAGGAAGCGGCCTATCGAAGGCATACATGCATAGTGTATATCTTCGGTAGGCCGCTTCCTGCTGTTGTTCAGCTATCCGAACAACTCGGCAGCTTTGTAAGGTGGCACAATGCCAAGGTGAAGGTACGCTCTCTCTGTTGCTTCGCGCCCGCGTGATGTTCGTTTTAAGAATCCCTCCTGAATTAAGAAGGGCTCATAAACTTCCTCAATAGTTTCGGATTCTTCACCGCAGGCAGTGGCAATAGTTGAGAGGCCCACGGGCCCACCTTTAAACTTTTCGATAATCGTTGTCAGAATACGAATATCCATATCGTCTAATCCATACTGATCGACCTCAAGGGCACTAAGGGCAATTTCTGCAATCTCTACGTTTATATAGCCATTGCCCTTAACCTGAGCAAAGTCGCGGGTTCGTCGCAGCAGATTGTTGGCAATACGCGGAGTTCCCCGACTCCGACGAGCAATTTCATAAGCGCCGGTCTCATCAATTGGCGTCCCCAAAATAGCGGCCGAGCGTTGTACAATAGTGGTTAGCAGTTTTGCATCGTAATATTCCAGTCGGGCGCTGATACCAAAACGCGCCCGCAAAGGCGATGTGAGCATGCCGGCACGAGTGGTAGCCCCAATAAGCGTAAAGGGATTAAGTTTAATCTGCACCGTTCGGGCATTAGGACCCGAATCAAGCATGATATCAATTTTATAATCCTCCATCGCCGAATACAGATACTCTTCCACGATAGGATTCAGGCGGTGAATCTCGTCGATGAACAAAACGTCATTAGGCTGAAGATTCGTTAACAAACCGGCCAGATCACTAGGCTTGTCGAGCACTGGCCCGGAAGTCATTTTAATGCCAGCACTCAGTTCGTTAGCAATAATGTGCGACAGTGTGGTCTTACCTAAGCCCGGTGGGCCGTGTAGCAGCACATGATCGAGTGCCTCGCCCCGCTGCATGGCTGCTCTAACAAACACTTCGAGGTTATCGAGTATTTTTGACTGCCCCGTAAAGTCCTCGAACGAAAGTGGCCGTAGAGCCCGTTCAATTTCTTTGTCAGTGGTTGTCATCCCGTCGGTTGAACCTTTTAAAAAGTCGTTTCGCATGGTTTTGATTCGTGCAGACCCAGTTCGGTAGTACCCAAAAAAACAGGCAATTTTGGCCGAGTCGTTTACCTCAAATTTACGCAAAAACAGGCAAAATTACTAGCGAATCAGCAGCACAGAACCCCGTTTTATAACCCGCTCACGCTCAGGAAAAAACTCACTTTTGAAGATAACTACGTACGGATAAATCATGGATGGATAGATAGATCCCTTGTAGTTTCCGTCCCATTTTTGCTCGGGATTATTACTGGCAAAAATTACCTCTCCCCAACGATTATAAATCCTGAATTCGTAATCACTGATGTAAGCCGTGAAAACCTGTAGCAGGTCATTCGTACCATCGTTGTTGGGAGTAAATGCATCGGGAACATTAACACGTGGCTCGCACAGGTTTAATACACGGGCGACACCAGTAGCTGTACAGCCTAGTGGATCGGTCACCAGAAGTGGATAATCGCCCGCGCGTTGAACGGTTATTGTTTGGGTTGATTCACTTTGGTTTACCCACAAATACGTTAAACCGGCAGCTCCAGTTGCCGAAAGTTTCGTTGTCTCCCGATCCGGTTCGCAAAGGGCGGCCCTCTGTGTAAATGAAAAAGCAGGCGGTGGGCGATCTCCAATAACGATACTACTATGCCCAATGCAACCCGTTTGCGCATTCTTTAAAATAATGCTGTACGAACCTGGCTGCGTAACTGAAATTGTGGGTGTACTGGCGCCTGTACTCCACTGATACACATTGCCGGGAACATTCCCCATAAGCGGTTGGAGTATTACGGCAAGACCATTGCATTTGAGTATATCAGGGCCCAAACGGGCAAAGCCAGTGCTATCCAATCCCACCTTGATACTATCTTTCAGCGCTTTGCATCCATTTATGTCAGTTACCTGAACATTATAAAGTCCCGGCGCAGCCTGACCAAATACAGGTGTTGTGGTAATGGGGTTATTGTTCTGATCCAACCAAATATAGCTCGCGGCCGTACCTCCCAGCACAGTCAATGTAATTGTGCCACTATTGGGGGTAGCGCACAAAGCATCTTTAACACTTGGATTCAATTGGAGCGTGTTTGCGGGTGATTTCAAG
>JANXVQ010000528.1 GCA_025351545.1 Spirosoma sp. | reverse complement strand
TGATCCCTTCTTTCTTCAGAAGCTGGAGCGCTTCGAGTTTTTCGGCCAAATTCCAGGCTCGTTTTTCCTTGTTCATAATCCCGTAAAAGTAAAACTTCGTTTACGGAAATTATGTCCAGTTAATTAGGGGGTTGAGAGGATTCTTAAAACAATATAAGTTAATGTTTCTTATTATATTTGAAAAGCAAGAATGATTCTAGTATAATTGAATAAAACCGTCGATTGCGTCCTTATTCAATTTTAAAACACAGTATCATTACTTACCAAATGGTATAAATTAATTAAATTAGCGAAATCGTAAACCTAACCGTAGCAACTCTGTCTATCAGTAACTATATGCACCATAAACCAACCTTAATGACCATCTTGATTGCAGACGATGATTCGGATGATCGGCTATTTATGGAGCGTGCCCTCCGGCAAAGTGGCTACACACAGACAATACAATTTGTTGAAGATGGTGAAGAACTAATGGAGTATTTGCATCGTAAAGGACGCTATTCGGAGCAGAATGCACCCTGGCCTGATCTGCTGATTCTAGATCTGAACATGCCCCGTAAAAATGGCTTCCAGGCACTTAGTGAAATAAAAGATGATTCTAAACTTCGTCGGCTGCCAGTGGTTGTGATGACTACATCCTCGGCTGATGAAGATATATTGAAGACGTATACACTTGGTGTTAATTCATTTGTAACAAAGCCATTCAATTTCAATAGATTAGTTGAAATGGTTGGTGCGTTGAAAACATATTGGATGGACACCGTCAAGTTACCTTAAATAGTACCCGTTTTATCAGTGCAGTGGCTGAAAAAACGTCTGTAACCTATGCTGATGGCTGTTTGCTGATACTTATTAAATGCTCGCTATTTATGACTCCCGTTGCGGCTCTCCCCGACGTTGCTGACGAAAAAGAAATTATTCGCGTTTTACTCATTGAAGACGACGAAGATGATTATTTGCTGACAAAAGCATTGGTGTCAGCCAGAGAAAATTCAGCTATCAAGCTTGATTGGGTAGATAGTTACGACCTCGCGGTAGAGGCTATCGACACCCATAAGCACGACGTTTATTTAGTAGATTATCGGTTGGGGCATCATACCGGTATCGACCTTATTCAGGAAGCTTTTCGGAGAGGTTGCCGGGCACCTATGATTCTACTTACGGGTCAGGATGATTTAACGGTAGACCGATCAGCATTGGAACTGGGCGCTGCAGACTACCTGGTTAAAGGTAGAATTGATGCTCAATTGCTCGGGCGTAGCATTCGATATGCCCTTCGGCAGGCCAGCGTTTTGGCCGAGGTCGCTCAGAAGGAAAACAAATATCGGTCGCTTTTTGAGCGGTCCATTGATGCCATTTTTGTCGTTAACAACGAGCTGCATTTTCAGGATGCCAATTCGTCTGTCGAACGATTATTGGGTTATACCTGCAACGAACTGCAAAATCTGAATCCGGCGCGCCTGTTCGCCGATTTGAATCAACTCCGAAACTTACGTTTTAATGTTCGCGAACACGGCCAGATAAAAGACTTTGAAACCATCCTTATTCAGCGAAATGGGCGTAAGCGTATTTGCCTGATTTCGGTTTGGGCCGTTGAGGATATTGCTGGTCGGCCTGAATGGTATCAGGGTATTGTACGTGATGTTACCGAGCAAAAGAAAGCGCAGCAAGACCTGATTCTGGCCGAGAAACTGACAATGACCGGTAAAATTGCCCGGAGCATTGCACATGAGGTTCGTAATCCGCTCACCAATCTTAGTCTGGCTCTGGAGCAACTGAAGGATGAACTCGATACCGAGAACGAGTACATTACAATGTTTACAGACATCATTGGCCGTAATGTAGATCGGATTGGGCAACTCATTACAGAAATGCTCAATTCATCTAAACCTCGCGATCTTGACCGTAAAAGACAGGATTTCAATCTGGTTGTAAAAGAAACGTTGCAACTCGTGAGTGATCGTATTAAGCTGAAACGCATGCGGCTCGAAACGAATTTCTTTGCCGGTGATAGTTACGCTTTAATTGACCGGGATCAGGTCAAAACGGCTCTGTTAAATATTCTGGTCAACGCTGTTGAGGCTATGCAGGAAGGGAGAGGCATATTGTCTGTCAAAACAAATTGCACAGAAGATAGGCGAATGTATGTAGAAGTTGCCGATAACGGGGGAGGTATCAATGAGACTGACCGACAACGGCTGTTCGACCCATTTTTTACGGGCAAATCGGGCGGTATGGGTTTGGGCTTAACCGCAACACAAAATATTATTAAAGGTCATAAAGGATCTATCGAAGTAGAAAGCCAATTGGGTCTGGGAACAACATTCCGTTTATACTTTCCGAAGTAATTAACCATAATTTGTGTGGGCTCATTGCCCGGTAATTGTCTTAATATTTTGCGTCAGTTCTTGATTAAGAACTGACGTTTTTTTGTGGAATGGCAGTGGGTAGAAATATACCCACTGCCATTCTTATTTTCTACATATCTATACTGGTAAATAAAATACAGGTCAATTGAGAAAATGAAATATAAATAGTTAAGTCTTTGATAATGAATATACTGTCTAGTTGTAAACGTAAGGTTTATTTATAAATCTGAGAAGTGGCACAATATAAGCTAGCCTATCAGTAATCTATACATACATATACTATGTGGACTAACAATCACTTTCCGGCGGCCATGCGCTCATTAAGCCCCAGCACCCGGGCAAAAGCAATTGAAATTGCCAATCAATTACTGGAACAGGGACAACTGGATAATAATAGGGTAGTTGCCGCTAGTGTTGATGAAGCTCGTCAGTGGGCGCGTCTGGAAAATTCTGAACGGAAATGGACCGTTACCAGTATGCGGACATTTATCTGACCAGTTACAACATCAAGAATTTACTCGTCATGATTTGGAAGAAAAAGATATACGATTCGCTGACTGAATGTACTACGCTCTGTAGTGAATTTGCTACCGAATGTTCAAATTCTAACAATGTTGAAAACTGGTATCGAAGCATTTTTTTGAGTCTCGACTGTGCTGATATGTGCCGTAACCTGGCCATATTGTATGTTCGTGGTTCTGAAAAAGTGCATCTATTGGCTAGGGCGTGTATTGAGATCTGCAAGGAGTGTGCTCAGGAAGTCATTAAATTTAATTCTGAACGTACACGCCAGGTATATGAAATGTGCCAGCAAACGATTTATAGCTGCGTTAATATTATCGAAATGGGCTATTAAATTAATTTGGAAGTGACGAATCCAGCGTCTATGCCCTCATTAATGTCTTATGGTTTCGATCTACGCGAAACATTCTATAATTGATTGATTGGTGGTTAGTCGATGGTAACTGGCGTGAAAAACTAAGTACTACCGATTAACCACCAACTTTTTTACTAACACGACAACGTTATGGAAACCAAAACACAGATAAACAAACAGTTGGAGAAAGTTCGCGATATGATTAAGGATATCCGTATTGCGATGTTGACAACCGTTGACGAACAGGAAAATTTAGTGAGCCGACCTATGGCTGTCATGCAAGTGGACGAAGAGGGTACAATTTGGTTTTTTACTAAACGTACGTCAACAAAAGTTGATCAAATTTCTACCAATGAGCACCGCGTTAACCTGGCTTTTGCTGATGTAGGTGATTCTGATTATGTGTCGGTATCGGGTACTGCCCAAGAGCTGGACGACCGGGCAAAAGTAGACGAGCTCTGGAATCCACAGGTAAAAGCCTGGTTCCCGGAAGGTAAAGATGATCCCAATCTAACGCTGTTGAAAGTACATATTGATATGGCTGAATACTGGAATGCGAACGATAGCACGATGATCCGGTTATTTCAGCAAGCTACCGCAGTTATCACCGGAAATCCGCCAAAAATGGGCGAGAATGAAAAGGTTTATAATAACTAAATAAGTAATCAAAGAAACGGGTGATTGTACGGCCAGTCGATTCACGCACTAGTCATACAATCACCCGTTTCTTTATTTTCTGACATTATGATTGTAACCCAAACGGATGCTGGATGGCAAGTTATTAACCAACAGGCACACGGATTACTGGCAGTACAGCTTGCGCTACACTGGAAGATCGAGAAGCGTCCGGTACACTGGGTTGAAACGCTGATTGCTCTAACCGAACATGATGACGGGCAAGCCACCTGGGAGGGTCGCAATCATCTGACAACGGCCGGTGCTCCGCTTGATTTTCAGCTCTTGGAATATTCGATGGAGCAATGCCGGAATATGATTCAGATTGGTTTGCAAAAGAGCCGCTGGAATGCTCTTCTTATGTCAATGCACACGTCTTTTCTGTATGAATCAAAACGTGGCAGTGATAAGGCGCTGGATGAATTTTTGGACCAGCAGACGACCAATCAGACTAAATGGCGGAAGGAGTCTGAATCGACAAAACCGGAAGCCAATTATGCGTATGCTTTCCTTCAGTGGTGCGATGCTCTATCGCTAGTGTTGTGTATGAACCAAATTCCTCCTGAAGGGCGACGATTAGAAGTAAGTGTTGGGCCAGATGCTATTTCTTATTATATCCGTCGGCGCACTGATGGCTCATTGGCTATGGAGCCCTGGCCGTTTGACACACCAACAATTGAGGTACACGTGGAGACGTTTCAATTGGCGCAGTTAGTTTTTAAGAACGATAAACAGCTTTACAATGCGATACAGGATGCCGCAGTCGTATCAAAAACGTGGACGTTTAAGGAGCAGGATTAATCACTTAACTATTGTTTTTTAGTCCGGCAAGCAGATATTCCAGGCCGTTCAACCTGATTTCGTACATTGTTTGCAGCAACATGCCCAGTTTGCCGGCTGGAAAACCTTTTTGCGCAAACCACTCTAAATAGGCCATCGGTAATGCCTTGATCAACTGATCTTTATATTTGCCAAATGGCATCTTGTAGATCAGTAACTCTCTCAACAACTCGCTGTTACCGTGGGGTTGTCCGTCGGTCATTGGATTTATTTTTATTGTCTAATTTAAACTTTCCTGAATTAACCAACCGCCGATTCGAGCAGGCGGATCGTACCTGCGTTGCGTCGATTTCGGTGTCGATATTTACCGGAACCGTAAATTTATCGCTAATATCGCCAATCATCGCTCCCGAATAAGCCGGTTTGTTTAAAGGAATAATATGTTCGGTTAGAACGTCCTTCAGCAGTGGGGAGCGATAGCCACCACTGCCGGTATCGTAATTGGAGATAGCCGGAAATAGAGTAGTGGTCAGGCAAATTCAGTAGCTTCGTAACAGCCTGAACTTTTACGATAATGAATGTAACTTTACATCGATAGACGATCTTTTTTGCCGATGTAAAGGAGTAGTTAACTTATCAATTCGCCCCTAAAAACCCAATAATTCATGATTACTAAACTACCTGTTCGATTCGCATTCGCGCTTGTCGCTTTGCTTTGGTCTTTTTCGGCCGTTCAAGCGGCTAAACCGATGATAACGGTTGCTCAACTTACGGCTGAGTGGCAACGGGCAAAAGAATACACAAAGGAATATCTGGACGTTATGCCCGAAGATGGAATGGGCTTCAAACCTACGCCTGAAATTCGCAGTTTTGCCGAGCAAATGCTCCATCTGTCCAATGCGAACTACAACTTTGGTGCTACGGCCAGCGGGAAAACAAATCCATTTCAGGGAAAAAAAATGGAGGAAATGGCGGATCTTAAAACGAAAGCGGCACTTACCAAAACCGTTATGGACAGCTATGATTTTATGATCGACGCCGTTAAAGGATTAAGCGATGCCCAATTATCCGAAATGGTAAAAATGGGATCTCGGGAAATGACCCGTGAGGTAGTTTTGGCAAAGGCCTTTGAACACCAAACTCATCACCGGGGACAATGCACCATCTACATTCGGATGAAAGGCGTTAAGCCACCAAACGAGAAATTGTTTTAATGTAAAGAAGGCTCGCCATCGGCGAGCCTTCTTTACATTAGTGAGTATGGAGACAGGTAAAACATATAGAACGAACGAAGGTTATAGATGACAGGGCTTCACAAAAGCCTTATTTTCAATAGGTTGCTTGTTTTATGTTTAATGAGGAAATCACTACCAACGATCTACTTACTGATTGGCTTACTGCTGCTTCTGGCAGCCTGCCAGACAAAGAGTCCCCAAGCTCCTAAAGCAGAAGGTTTTGACCCGCCAATTTCGCAAACTATTTCCTGCGTGGCCGGGCCGATTGCGAGTCAGCTATTCTTTAATCCGCTGATCGACAATGAGATAAAGATTAGCATGGATGGGAAAGGCCGAACCTTGTATAACACTTTCATTGAACGGTTTTGGCGGACGATCAAATACGAGCACCTCTACTTACGGGCCTGCTCAGATGGGCGTGAGTTGCAGGAAGGATTGAGCAACTATGTTGGGTTTTATAACCAAGATCGGGAACACCAATCGTTGAGCTATCAAACGCCTGCCAGTTGGTACGAAAAAGGAGGGGAAAAATACAATTTCACTCCTGAACGGCACCAGTTTGGATTAACCAAAAACCTGTAACTATTGGGGAGCACCATAATCGGAGACTTTCGTCAACGATGAGTTGAAGACAATCGACAACGGACAGTGATGCCATTGAGCAGGAATGACGGGATAAGACTGCCAATGATTTGTCTTCAGAAAGCCTTAGAGAGACGCTTACTTTGGCCTATCAGACCTTGGCATTTGCGTCAGCACTTGATTGAACGATTTTGGATCGATGCTAAACTCGCCCTGAAACGGGTTGTCCATGGCTGCCGTTAGAAACAATAAAGAGCCTAATAAAAGAGCTAATAAAACGGTTAGCAGTAAGTGATAACCCACATGATCACTCACAAAAAACCAGGTGATGGTGATATTGACAAAGGCGCCTAAAATGATCACCCACCACAAGACGGCAGGCAAACTACTTTGATTCCCCTGTAACCGATTCCTCCGAACCTTGGCCAGTTCGTTGTACTGTACCAGGGCCTGCTCATGAATCAGCCGCAGCCCCGCATCCGTGGGCACAAAGTTGAATAACTCCCGCTTGAGCTGGTAGAGGACTCTGGTACTCGCCTGGGGCGTATATCCCTGGCGCAACTGCGGCCAATCCTGATTAATAACCGCCAGGACATAGTTCCGTAGATGCTGTTGTAAGTACTGCCTTTGCGGCATCGGATAAGCGCTTACATCCTGGTAGATAGCCGCCGTGATGCCCGCTTCATCATCGACTTCCCCCGATAAGGTTTGAAAATTAGTCCACACGCCGGCTGCCACTAAACCCAGCGCAATGCCATAGATCACACCTGATGCGCCCAGGAAGTAACTGACCAGATCATTTTGTTGTTCGTGTTGATCTGCATGCTGTCGAACTCATTTACGGGTCGCCAGCATGCCCAGCGCTGCAATGGCAATGGTGATTCCGGTGGAGAGCAGAAAGAAAAACCAGTTGGGTAAGTCATAGATCCAATTCATCAGCGTAGAGAAGGGTGGTAAAACCGCCAAAGCTATTGAGAAAAATAGCTATTTTCAGCCAAACCGGTGAATCTCCGGGTTAAATAGCCATTAAACCGAAACGGCTTATTTTAATCGGATCAGGCCTAATGCTTTCCCATCCATCGGACTCCCCAAGCGACAGGTCTTAGCCTGAAAATCATTCGGAGGAATTCGTGAACGATTTATAACTTGGCTGAATATTAAGGCAAGTTATAAATAGGAAGTCAGATAACTGGCTCAGAAAAGAGTAGAAATTGATGGTTAAATGGTCAGTTTTCGGGTGGGCAGGACCATCTGTTCTATGTCTTATGCGTGTGACAGTATGGCCAATCAGGGCTTACCGGCCGATAAGCCGTTGTTACTCCCTTTATACGTCAATCCTTCCTTGTACTTGAAGAGCGCATAACCCGCTCCTTCTTCATAACCGGGTACATCTTCTTTCTGTTGTTGTACAGCCGCTTCTGAGACAGGTGTGGTAAAGGGCATTTTGCCTGTTGGACTGAATTTTCCCGTTAAAATATCCAGCAGCGCATCGGTTGTCGTGCCAAATGTTGCCAGAACACCTTTGATTGTGTCGTTGTCTGCCTTTGGATAAATTTCATCAATGACCCAGGGGTTGCTGTAGTTAATGGCCACAATCGTTGGTTTCTTAGCCCTCAATGAATTGACATAGCTGACATCGATTGAATTCTTCGATAAGGATAGATAAATCGGTGAACCATCCGACGCAAATAACGGTTTAGCCGAAGGCTTTAGCCACAACACGATCACATCTGCTTCATCCGGTGTAGCCACAAACGTAATCGGGTATTTTCCGGTGTTGATCGTGTAACTCGTGGGCGCAGTACCCCCTGCCTTAGCCGCATTGGCATCGAAATATACTTTCGTTTTGGACTTGAGTGGTAGCAGGCCACCCTCATTACGCAACAGAACAATGGACTTTCGGTGGGCCAGATCGGCTTTGGCCTGAAACTCAGCATTCCCCACCAGTCGCTCTGCCGCAGCTTCATCCACATAAGGATTTTCGAAAAGCCCCAGCTTGAATTTTTCCACCAGTAGCCGAAGCACCGAATCGTCAATCAATTTCGAATCCACCATACCGCTTTTTACGGTGGCCAGCAAGTTGGTCGGGTCGGCTGTACCGGAGTAGAGATTTACCCCAGCTTCCAGCGTTCGTTTGTAGCGTTCCTGAATCGAGAGGGTTTCAGCGCCCCAGGGCATCATTTCAATCGGGCCGGTGTCAGAATTAATGATACCGGTAAAGCCTAATTCGGTGCGTAGCAGATCGTGGATAACAGCCCGATTGTAAGCATAGGCGATGGGTTCATACTTGGTATCAGCCGGCAGCGAATAATAGGGCATAATGGCC
>JANXVQ010000522.1 GCA_025351545.1 Spirosoma sp. | reverse complement strand
GCCAGCACCACGAAAATAAAGAACGCCAGTCCGCCAAAAAAGCACAGAATCAGATAAACGTAGCCCGTCAGAATACCTAATCCCTGCTGCGCCACTATAGCGGCAATGGCTCCGAGAACACCAAAAGGTGCAAAGGCCATTACATAACTGGTAATCTTGAACATGACATGCGAGAGTGCATCAAGGGCCTTTATCATGATCTTCCCCTGCTGCCCGACAGCACCAACAGCAATCCCGAAAAAGATGCTGAACACCACAATTTGGAGGATTTCATTAGTCGCCAATGCGTCTATAAAACTCGTCGGGACGATGTGGGCAATAAAATTCTCGAACGACAATTTTTGGACCTCTACCCCTACATCAGTGCCCTTAGCGGGCAACTGGGTTATATTCATTACTTCGCCCGGTCGCATGATATTGACGACCAGCAGGCCAACGATTAACGACAGAATAGTGGCAAAATAGAAATAGGCAAGTGTTTTCAGGCCAACACGCCCAACCGTACCGAAATCGCCGAGCTTCGCAATACCCACAACCAGCGTGGCGAAAACGAGCGGCCCGATGATCATTTTAATAAGCCGAAGAAATATTTTGGAAAGGATATTCAGGTCCGTTCCTGAAAAGCCGGAGGTGGTAGCCGGAAAAAAATAACCAATTGCAATACCGAGCACCATGCCCAGAAAAATACGTGTTGTTAGGTTTGGTAGTTTCATGCAGTGAGATTAAAGACCCTTGATAGACAAATATATAGGAATCTGAGCAGTTGAGAAAGCATGTATACGGTGGAGACGTTATTCTGAACAGATCGAATTTAGTACTGTTTCTTAAAAGATAGGTTTGTAATAGCTATTTTTTGCAAATTTAACACCCATTAGGTATTATGCGACTTAATCAGTGGATTAAGTAAACAGAAACCATTATATCAGGAACTACGGAATATGCGCTTATAAACAGGCTTCCGACACGCGAATTGTAACCAAAGAACAGGATACAAAATATAATCGGTTAAGCGAAAGGCTGTTCGGAAAGTAATATCATCAATAATTGTAGTTTGTCGGCCAGGATCGTCGGACGAACATTGAAGACGATGGTGATGTTTCCAGTAAGTCAGAAAAAAGGGAAGTTTGGTCCCTTGATCAACAAAGAAAATTTCTTTATCACTAGCTTGCTGATCAATAATACGGCTGATCCAATCCTGCCTAAACAGGAAGAAATTCAGTTGTAAATGAACGACATCCCCCTGTAAGCACCCGTCAAAGCGAACCACTTTCACGGGTGGAAAAGCGGGCGTAAGTTGCTCGAAAAGGGTACGATTAAAGCCAGCCCAAACAGTTGGCATTGATTGTTCGACCGGGGTTTTAAGAAGAATACGCATGGAAGGTGACTATAAAATGAAGCGTGAGAAAAATAAAAAACTTACCTTTTACAAAAAAACATTACGTTAAAGTTGGCAGAAAGGACAATATGGTCAAATTTGTTCTTTCATTTACGGTATCATCCAAGCCCGCTTGGGCAAACTTCTGATTGGTTTATGCATCGGCTTGAGCACTGGGCATTTTGTTGGTTTGTAATTTTGTTGCCTGGCTCATTCATGCAGGCAGGTGCTGCACCTGAACCTGAGTACCTTACTGTTCGCAACGGCTTACCACAGGGATTTGTTAAATCATTGATTCAGGACCAGCGCGGTTTTATCTGGCTGGCTACCCGCGATGGGCTTTGTCGTTATGATGGCGTTCACTTTCGCATATACACCCATGATCCTCAACAGTCCAAATCACTTCCTTTCAGTAGTATTTACGAAATCAAAGACGACAAAAGGGGTAAACTCTGGGTGCGTACCGAAAACAATAATATTGATTGCTTCGATCCGGTTACCGAACAGGCGAACCGGATTTCCAATTCACCCGCTTATCGGCAGGCGCTGGGCCGCGATCAGCTCGTAGGTATTCAGCCCGATCATGCGGGTAATGTCTGGGTGGCTACCCAAACGAATGGTTTTTTTCGGCTGAATGCCAATGGCACAGTTTCGCATCGACACTGGGCAACAAAAGGCGATACAGTTCAGAGGACGATTCATGCCCTGTTGCTCGACCGCCATAATCAAGTATGGCTGGCTGCGCGGGATGGCTTATTTCGGTTCGATCCAATATCGGGGCAGTTTGTCGGCTTTCGCATCGCTCAGGGATTACCGCAGAACGAGGTATATGGTCTTCACGAACGGGCCACCGGCGAGTTGATGCTTGGTTTTCCCGGTCAATTTGCCCTTTTCGATCCCACGAATGGCCACGTTCATCAGGTAATTACATTGCCTGGCTCAGCTGCGAATATACCGCTATTCACGAAGGATTATCGGGGCATAGATTACATTAATCAAAGTCGATTCACCGACCGAACCGGCTTGGTATCGTTGCTGTCTGACCCCAACGATCGGAACGGCTCAGCAACACCTTACCAAGTTCCCAAGTTGGGGCACTATTCGGCGGTGTCGTTGCTCGTTGACCGAACGAATGTTCTGTGGATTGGCCTGAATGGTGATGGCGTTATTAAATACGACCTGAACAAACGCCCATTTCAAACCTGGCCTTACAGTCAAAACTTCCAGACAGACTGGCTGAATCAACAATTGGGTGTTCCGACAGAGGCCATTCCCGAAGTTATCCGGCAGCAATCTTCGGCAAGTATGCGTTATCAATTCGACCGCAGAAAGAACCTGTGGATTACTACTCCACAAATAGTCCCCTACCGCTACAATACAATCAGACATACATTTGCCCCTGTTCAGCCAAAAGGCATTGAAAAACGCTGGCTGCCTAACGGAGAATTCCGTTTAAACGCGCTCTCGAGCGGAGCGCAGGGTGAACTTTGGGGGCTTTTAGGACCGCATAATCAGGCCGTAGTGCGCCACAACCCCGATCAGGAAACGTTTACGGCATTCCCCTTACCACTGCCCCCAAATCATCCTTACGAAATTATGGCAATGGTAGTAGACGGTGGGCGCGTCTATCTGGCGACTAAGAATTATGGGTTATTGCGGGCCGATTTATCCATGAAACGGCTCATTCACTGGCATAGTGGGGGTAACGACGCAAGAACGTTACCGGGCGATGCGCTTTTATGCCTGGCCCAGGACCCGCTTCAGTATAATTTCCTTTGGATCGGCACATTTGGTGAGGGCTTATGTCGACTCGACAAAATGACGGGTAAAATTCAGCGTTTTACTGTAGGGCAGGTCCTGTCTAATAATGTGATTTACGCTATCCGAACGGATGGCGAAGGTCATTTGTGGCTCAGCACAAACCGGGGTCTATGCCGATTTGATACCCGAACCTTCGAAGCCCGAAACTACATGGCCGACGATGGGTTACC
>JANXVQ010000505.1 GCA_025351545.1 Spirosoma sp. | reverse complement strand
AGCCATTCCTATAATGGCTTCGGCCGGATCGAACGGTTGAACAGGTGTGTTGCTGAGTGGTAGAACAATACGATTCATTACCAGCCAAATTAGTAATCCATAGAGCAATCCGATGGCAACCGGGTTGCTGATGAACCGCCTGATCTGCGGATAAATCAGAAAGAAAAAGGCGGCAAATATCAGGGCAATAGAAAAGTGAAAAACTAGGCCCCAAAGGGTCATCACCGGTCCTGCGGCAAACGCATCTTTCCCAAAAATGCCACTGGCAATAAACTTAAAGATAAGAACCGGATCTATCCCGCCTGCACTCAGAAACATAACTATGGCCGCAATGGCATCCAGCGTGCCAGCTACTAAACCGGCCCAGAATACAGTACGAATCGCATTTTTGGTGGAGGGTGACGGATCATTTTGCATAGTACAGAAGGCCTGCTTTCGGGGTATTAGATTGCCAGATGGCAGGTCGTTAAGGTAAGTATAATTTTAGAAAACAGCTACGCCAAACCTTCGTGCGGAATAGTAAAGCCAATCTAATTATACAGGTAAGTTTGCGTGATATGACAATATGCCTATATTTAATGGCTGACTGTAATAATAAAAGCAGACGATCACAAGACTGAAAATAGAAACTATTATCTGATTTCGGATGAAGGATATTGAGTAATTCACAAACAGACTTGCTAACTTTGTCAACAGTCCTCTAACTAGGCAAAATAGCTTGATTTTACAACACATTTTTAGATTAGTCTAAAAATGTGAACTGAATTGGTAAGTCAGTAGTTGTTAATTTTGACTGTAAAGTGCTGACCTATTGCTACTCAATCTGGCAGATAAATGACCCAATGGTTACATACTGACCGTGTTCGTTTAGCCAAACTATTGTTTGGCTTGTTCCTGGCTATATGGATCAACGGCGTGGTATTTCGCCACGCGCACCGTTTGTCGGACGGACGACTGATTGTGCATGCGCACCCTTACTGGCCTTTCGGTAAAGGGCCAATTCTGCCAAATACCCACACAGCACAAGAAATTTTGCTATTAGACCTGGCCGCTAATCTGCCGCTGGTTGTCAGTACTTTTTTTGCATTCCTCTTTCTATTGCGTAGCCGATCACGGCTGATATACAACTTCGTTTACCACTCGCGTCATTCGGTTTCCCCCTTCCTGTGCTTCTCTCATAGAGGCCCGCCTGTAGTTTAGTTAGCGCTTTCCTGTAATACTCCGACTTCCAAAGTCGGCAGGTCTTATTGCTTACTAAACAAATCAAATCAATTTTTAATGAAGTCATTTTTCCTGCTGATTAGCCTGGGGCTAACCGGAGGACTGTCGTACGCGCAGTCGTCTCCTGATCGAATCCTGAAGGGTTCTGTTATTGATACCGAAAGTCGAAGACCGATTCCCTTTTGCAATGTGCAACTAACGGGTTATAAAAAAGGTGCCATCTCCGACGGTCGAGGCCAGTTTACACTACCGGTAAGTGTCGATTCTGTAGACCGCAAATTAATCATTTCCTACGTCGGCTATAAATCGGACACGGTACTTGTTCAGCCCAATGTTCAAACCTATGCCATAGCGCTGTCTCCCGTTACCAGCACACTCAATGAAGTGGTAGTGGTAACAGGGGTGACACGAAGTACCCTGCTTCGGCAAAATCCGGTAGCTATTTTAGCTATTTCGCGTCGAGCCATTGAGACAACGACCAGCAGCAACATTATTGACGTGCTGGTCAAGAACGCACCCGGTCTGAACGCAGTAAAAACCGGCCCTAATATTTCCAAACCTTTTATTCGGGGATTGGGCTATAACCGAGTGTTGACTCTCTATGATGGAATCCGGCAGGAAGGGCAACAGTGGGGCGACGAACATGGTATCGAAGTAGATGGTTACAACATTGACCGGGCAGAAGTGATTAAGGGGCCCGCTAGCTTACTGTATGGCTCAGATGCGCTGGCGGGCGTAGTTAGTATGTTGCCAACCTATCCTAAAGACACCGATGGGAAATTAAAAGTCAGCCTGATAACCGAATATCAATCGAACAACCGGCTGTTAGGCGAGTCTATTAACTTGGGTGCAGGTGGCTCACGATGGGCCTGGAATTTACGCGGCTCGTTACGGGCAGCTACTAATTATCAGAACAAAATTGACGGTCGGGTTTACAATACGGGCTTCTCAGAAAAGACCTTAACTACTATGCTCGGCTATACAGGCAGTCGTGGATACTCGCGTTTTGGGGCCGCCCTCTACGATAACCTTCAGGGAATTCCCGATGGTAGCCGGGATTCACTCACCCGGCAATTTACCCGGCAAATTGATGAGCCGGGAGTCGATGATATTAAAAATCGACCACTGGTGCCATTATCTGAGTTAAGCTCTTATAAACTTGGTCCATTGCACCAGCGGATTCAGCATTATCGGCTGTATACCAATAATCACTATCAAATTGGTAATGGAGAAATCGACGCTTTACTGGCTTTTCAGCAGAACGTGCGCCGGGAGTTCAATCATCCTCAGCAACCCGAACAACCAGGTTTGTACGTACGGCTCAACACGCTTAACTATGGATTGCGCTATAATTTGCCCGAAGTAGCTCACCTAGCGGCAACCGTGGGTGTAAACGGGATGTACCAATCGAATAAAAACAAGAATGGCACGGCATTTCCTATTCCAGATTACACCCTGTTCGATGTTGGCACGTTCGGTTTTTTGAAATGGCAGATTCCTAAATTTACCGTGAGTGGTGGAGTTCGGTTCGATCAGCGCCAAGTACGGGGTGACGACTTTTACGTACGTACGAACGATAAAACCGGCTTCGATGGACGGGTGATGTTGCCCGATACCGCCGGAGCAACGTTACGATTTCCCCGATTGCACCAGTCCTTCACTGGTGTTTCTACAAGCCTGGGAATTACCTATGAGTTATCGGATAAACTAGCGCTGAAAGCTAATATTGCCCGAGGCTACCGTGCCCCGAGTATCACCGAAATTGCGTCTAATGGACTTGATCCCGGTGCTCACATCGTTTATATTGGTAACCGTAACTTCAACCCGGAGTTTAGTTTGCAGGAAGACTTGGGCCTGACCGCCACGTTTCCCGATGTGAACGTAGGCGTTAGTGTGTTTAATAATTCTATCCAGAATTACATTTCATTAAGTCAATTGGTGGATGCTCAGGGTCATCCTGTAGTCATAGTGCCGGGCAATAAAACCTTCCAGTATCAGCAATCCTCCGCCCAGCTTTATGGGTTTGAAACCCAATTGAGCCTGCATCCAACGGCCTGGCGGGGCTTTACACTCGATAATAGTGTGGCGCTTGTCTATGGCTTTAACCGGGGCAGTCGATACAAAGACGCTGGTGTACAGGGCGAATATTTATCGTTTATTCCACCCATGCGGGTATATACGGGCGTTAGCCAAACCATATTCTTAAAGGCACGTTGGTTGTCTGACTTGACACTGAAAGCCGATGTCGATTACACAGCTCAACAAGACAGGTATTTAGGGCTTAACAGTACCGAAACGCCCACTGCTGGTTATACGCTTGTTAATGCGGGAGTTGGTTTTGAAATTCATTATGGAACGCAGCGTCCCCCTTTGCGGGTACAGTTTCAGGTCAACAATCTATTCGATGTCGCTTACCAGTCGAACCTAAGCCGGTTGAAGTATTTTGAATATTTTTCGCAGTCGCCAACGGGCTATCTGGGTATGTTCGGCATGGGTCGCAATACCTGTCTGAAGCTGATAATTCCCATTAATTAAGAGGTAGTATTAATGGTTACAGGAGCTAGATGGTAAGTTGAAGTTTCGGTTGTGCCTAAAACAATTGTACAAGTACTTAAATAATTGGTTCGTGAAAACTGTGAATAAGTAACACAAAGACGCTGGCCTGGAGATGGCCAGCGTCTTTGTGTTAGTACAGGACGCTTCTATGTGTGCGGGCTGAGCTAGTTTACCTTCACTTCATCAGGGTTCACGTTCACTAAACACTCGATTTGTTTACGCAATGATTCTCCGATACGTTCTTTTATTATCCCATCAAAAACGTAAAGTTTATACGTGACAATTCGTTTCTTTATTAGCGCTTGTATCTGCTCATTCGTGAGTTCAATGTACGATTGTGCCTTAAAATGAGCGTTTCCGTGCAGACTGGAGGGCGCAACCATTACCATTTCGTTGGGCCAATCGAGCTTGGTATCGCCATCAAGCAAGAGGCTAACACCTTGATGATTGGTGTTGGTATTACCCGGCGCCGATAGGCTAAGGTAGTAGGTTGTCTTGTTTAGCCTGATTTCCCGAATGACGCTGGCTGTCTCAGATTTATCTGTTGTAAGCCGAATCTCTCCCGTAGCTTTATTCTCTTTTTTGCGGAGTGCATTGCATTGAGCCCAGCTCAAACCTGGCGCCAGTAAGGCCAAAACGATAATAATTCCTTTCACGATGCAATATTAATAAAATTTTTAACCTATGTCAAAATGTTACCAAGTATCTTAAATGGTTAAGGTGTAACATTGTTTTGTGCAGGAAAAAAACATCTGCCACCTGAAAAGGCAACAGATGTTAAAACCACCTTGAGGTCTGTAAGGGGTACTCAAAAAGTCACTTATGAATTTATTTCTGAAAGGCTGGAAAATAACGCAATGTTTTTTTACGTCATATCTACAATCGGGGCACCTGCCGCATAAGTTTTTATCGTTATGATCGCGCTTTCGCGCCCCGTCCCCGTTATATATCCTTCGCTACTATGAGCGACAATCTGCCCATTGGCCGCTACCAGATCAAATCGGTGATTATGAAGAAGGTCAGACCGTTTATAAGTACTCTCAAAAGCAGTGCGGGATTTTACAGCCGCGCTTCCTATCATACAGCCTTCTTTTGTTGAATAGCCATGACTGGCAAATATTTCATTCCCGTTATTTGCCATGAACTGAAAATAATACCGATTTGCCTTAGAACGTGTTGGGAAATTAGATTTGGGTTTTGGGCTTGATCCGTTGCAACATCAGCTGAATGTTGGCTAAAAGTAGCCAGCCTACCGAAGAAGATAGCGTGTATTCGTAATCTTTGACGATGCGCCGAAAAAAGTT
>JANXVQ010000370.1 GCA_025351545.1 Spirosoma sp. | reverse complement strand
AAAATCCATTGATCGAGCAGTATTTTTGTCTTAAAATTATTAATAATAAACCCACTCATTATTAGCAATAATAAATAACCTAACGGCACCTGATAGGGTGGATATAACAATAATATGTAGCCCATTAACAGCCATGCTACTGCAATTGAACTACCTATAATTACCCTCCAGTTACTGCTGTACAACATATATATAGTTGCAACAAACATCGAACTCATGTAGCCGATCAAAAGCACAGGAAGAGAAACCCAAGACTGTGTACCAGATGACAAGAACAGCCAGACACCACCAAATAGCGACAACCAAAAGTTATTTTTTGTTAGTAGCAGCAGCATCAAGGTGACCCCTATCAAAGCTAACAAATCTCGATACGCGTATTGCCAGGCGTAACCGCGCTCAACATCCAACACAAAAAATCCCCAGTCATAAGGCTTAAATATTTCAATAAAACTTTGACTTGGAAGCATAAGAACTGGGCTTTTATAACCCCCTATTACCTCGTTTTCGGCGGGAAATCCCTTGTTAGCCTGAGAAAGCAGCCAAGGTGTTCCTACAGCATAGTCATCCATTCGTATTCTCCGTGGTTCACCGGATATTAATCCGCGCCTTTGATTACCACCATCGGGCAATAACTGATTCCAGGCTGCCAACGAAACAGGGTGAATTTTACCTAAGGTTAATAGGATTAGTAACCCCACGCAAATGCCTAAAAACCACTTGACTCGCTTATCAAATCGAATCAATTCAAATGGGTGTTTAGCGCCAGGCAATTCAAAAGATTCGGATGCAACGGTCAACGGTGAGCGAACCACCGTAGATTGAGCTTTTGGTTGGGCAGGTCGGCCAGACAAGGGCGTTGCCGATATTGCGGGCGAACCTTTCCTTTTTTTTGACATGAGAGAGGCTACGGAAGGTTTTTTGTATGGGTGAAGCAGTACCTGCTGGTACTGCAAATCAAAACTACGAATACCGTGCCAGATCTGCCACTACCTCGGTATCTGTTTGCAAAAATACCTGATTTACCCGCATGAATAAAGAAGTTGTCCGGCAGACTTCGCCAATTATACTGGCCATTGGTCTACTGTGGTACGTATTAAAAGATGTGCCAATGGCCGAATTAATCATTCAATTCCGCCGGGCCAACTATTGGTGGCTTGCCCTGGCCGGGCTATTGATCAGTTTGTATTACACCCACCGAAACACTAACTACATTAACCGTTAGTTCGCTGGGTGGGTTAGCTGTGCCAACGCAGGGAGGCTTGGTAACCTATCACTTTCTGGTCAGTCGGGTGCTGATGCTCTACGGTATGAAGACGACAGAAGGCGTAATTGTCGCAACATTTCTGTACGCTGCTCAAATAGAATTTGCCTTATTATCAGGTAGTTAAAGTTTCTTAGTTGTACCAATCCTGATTCAACAAAGATCAAAAGAGCCAGTAGCCTAGTTCTTCCCACCGCTCACCTTTCCCGCTTTAGCCGGAACGCCGGGCTGAGTGATTTCGAAATTCTCTTTTTGCTTCGCGTCACCTACCATCTTCCGAACATCGGCCAGCAGTTTTTTAGCGTCATAGATCACGCCATCTTTCACGGTATACGTAACGCCACCAACGCGATCTGCTTCGTTTTTGTCGTTCAGGTGAATAGCGCCTGTTCCGTAAAGTACCTTCAGATTGGCTAACGGATTCTGATCAATAATCACGAAATCAGCCAGTTTGCCAACTTCAACGGAACCAATCTGGTCGGCCATGCCGAGGGCTTCGGCTCCTTTTAACGTTGCGGCCCGGATTACTTCGAGGGGATGGAAACCGGCTTCGCGCAGGAGTTCGAGTTCGCGGATATACGCAAAACCATACAACTGATAAATGAATCCCGAATCAGACCCCGCCGTTACGCGGCCACCCCGATTTTTATAGTCGTTGATGAAGGCCATCCAAAGCTGATAGTTCTTTTTCCAGGCTACTTCCTGCTCAGTTCCCCACGATTGCCAGTATGACCCGTGCGAAATTCGGCTTGGGCCGTAAAACCGCCAAAGGCTCGGCATGGTGTAGTCGTCGTGCCATTCGGCGCGTCGAGCCAGCATCAATTCGCGGTTGGCTTCGTAAATATTAAACGTTGGATCAAGCGTAAAGTCCAGCGCAATGAGTTCGTCCATCACTTTATTCCAACGGTCGGAGCCGGGTTTGGCGGCTTGTTGCCAAAGGTTACCCGCTTCTTCAAAACGATTCTGCTCGTTACTGTAATTGTAATTGGCTGGGTAATTCTGCACTGTTTTATCTTCGAATAACGCTTCGGGGAGTCCGTACCAATGTTCGAGCGAAGTCAGCCCGGCTTTGGCAGTTGCCAGAGCGTTCATCCGAGCTACTTCTAACTGGGCGTGGTGGCAAGCCGATCGTAATCCCAGTTTCTTATTTTCTTCCAGGGCCGCCCGGAATATGTTGGGTTCTGCCCCAAAGAACTTGATACCATCGGCTCCCCGTTTGGCGTTTTGCTGCACCCAGGCGCGGGCCTGTTCGGGTGTACTTATGGGCTCCTTTGCGCCCTGACCAAACACGGTATACGCCTTAATACGTGGAGCCGTAATCTCGTTACGTTCGCTTTTAGCGCGGTGTTCCAGTACCCAATCGAGACCGTTACCGCACGATGGATCGCGAATGGTCGTAATGCCGTGACCAAGCCAGAGTTTAAAAACATATTCGGCATTGGCTCCCTGCGCCTGTCCCCCAATGTGACCATGCATATCCACAAAACCCGGCATCAAATACATGCCTTCGCAGTTCAGTTCCTTATCGCCGGGCAACGCTTGCGGCCGACTTTTCGGGTCAATTGGGACGCCGGGATAACCGACCTGTTTGATCTGCGTGATACGGTTTTTTTCGACTACAATATCAACGGGTCCAACCGGAGGGGCACCGGTACTATTGACCAATGTAACCCCGCGAATAATGAGTTTGCCAAATGGTCCGTCGCCTTCATGACGTGGAGGGGATTTCTCGACTTGAGCGAAAAGGGAGTGAAGAGTAAAAAGCGAAGCGTAAAAAATGAGGAGGACCCGAGTATAAGGTTGTAGCATAATTGGGCGAAACGTTTCGGTAAACAGTTGTAAGATAAGCGAAACGGTCGGACTTTTGCAACGTAGCCTGGCCCAAGCCGGCGTATTATGAAACAGACTATTACCAATAATTTCTTACTGATTGTTCTATTTCTTGCCGTGATATTCGCGTTTGTCATGCAAGCGACCATTTTTCAGAAACAACCAGATACGCAGCCAAAGACCACAAATGTGCTTCCAACCGACTTTACCAACTACTGGTTTTCGGGCAAGACCGAGGTAAATAGTTACCGGCTCGAACAGGCGCAGAATGGCGCATTGAATCCCGGCGAAGCCATGCTGATCTTCGTAACAGAAGATTTTCTGCCCGATAAGCAGGTGAAAGCTGACAGTCGGAACAAGTCAATACCCGTATTGAAAACAAATATTTCAAAGAAATTCTCGACCGGTCTTTATGCTTACTCGCTTTTTACATCGGTTTTCACGCCAATCAATACCGGTAACGATGCTGACGGGAAACCGCGACCGCCACTTTTTCCGAACACCCTGAAAGTCAGCACATCGAGCCAGGAATTGGACGGGCATAGTTACC
>JANXVQ010000226.1 GCA_025351545.1 Spirosoma sp. | reverse complement strand
CAGTAAGGGATTGTATCTCTACGGGCATTAGTTCGTTAAATCATTGTATAACAATAGACTGCCATCCGTTACGACGATATCGCCCACCTTAAGATTACCGCCAGAAACGAATGCATAACGCGTTGTGTTTTTCATCACATTCACTTCGTGGGATTCGTATTTATTTTCCCCTGTCTGCACAATGACATAGTAATGGTCACGGTCGAACACAACGGCTTTTTGCGGAACCGCCAGCGACTCTCCGCCAGCGGCTGCCTTGGCATTAGGTAAATGCACATGAATGGTAGCAAACATATCCGGTTTTAGCAAACCGTCTTTATTAGACAATACAATACGTACTTTCAGCACACGAGCCTGCTCGTCCAGCACACTGCTGACGTTACTGATAATCCCCTTAAAGGTTTTAGATGGATAAGCAAGTACTTGAATATCAACAGGCTGGCCTTGTTTTATTTCCGGAATATCCTGTTCATACACATTGGCCATAACCCAAATCTGCTGAAGGCTCGAAATGGTATAGAGTGGATTCTGGTTATCGGCCCGTAAGTCCTGGCCGGTATTCACGTTTTTCTCAACGATATAACCCGAAATGGGTGCTTTCACCGAAAAAGATGGCTCGCCCGTTCCCGATGTGCTACCCCCATATACCCGCAAAACATTCGATGATTTACTTAATTCGTCTTGCGCTTTTTTGACATTATTTGTCGCCGTAAGAAAATCTGTTTCCGAGGCAAAGCCCGCTTTATACTGTGCCGACACGTTTTTCAACTGTTGCTGAGCCACTTCCAGATCTGACTTATCAGCCTGATAGTCATTCGTATAATTCGAGATATCGCCAGAACGAATCAGGGCAAGGTCCTGGCCTTTTTGCACGTATGCGCCCAGAGATACCGTTGTTTTCTGAACATTACCACTCACCAGCGGAAATACTCGTACAACATTGTCCTGGTCAAAAGTGACGGTGCCATTCAGTGTCAGTTCGTCTTCGGGGTGCATCTGCCGGACAGTATCAGTCAGATAGCTGCTGCTCGAATCAGCACTGGAAGTTGGTGCCTTGTCATTTTCTTTATTTTTATGCCCACAGGCAGCCAGTCCAAGGCCAACCAGCAGGGAAATTAACATCTTTCTCATGAATCAAAAAAATCGTGTATTGGTAGTGAAATTCAGCAACTGCTGTGTATTAAAAAGATTATTCTGTAGGTTAATGTTGTTCAACTGCGCTTGTTGATACGTACGGATTTTGTCTAAATAATCCAGGAGTCCAATAGTGCGATTGTTATAGGCCTTAGTTGCTTCTACCGAAATATTTTGTATGCGGTCCAGATAACCCTCAGGTCGGGCATTAAACTGGTCGTAATAGGTATTGAGTTTATCGTAGGCATTCAGCACATCACTCTGGACAATCGTCTGCTGGTTTTCCAGGCCACTCGTCACACTTTTCAGTGTAGTCTCCGCCGACCGAATAGCGCCCTGATTACGATTACGCACGGGCAAGTCCATGGCTAACTGAAAACCAGTAAAGTTGTCATAGGCATTACTGTACTTTTCAAAGTACAACCCTGTCGTCAAATCGGGTGTTCGGCGGGCTTTTTCCAGCGTCACGCTACGCTCTGCATTATTGATTTGCTCCTGCGACAGGCCAATATCAGGCCGATTGGTTTGGGCGGAGTCGAGTGCCAGAGCCAAATCTGGAAGGCTCGTTCGTAAAGGTGGTAATTCGACAGGCAAAATAAATGTTCTGGCTGGCTGACGTAACAATACCCGGAGTGTCGCCTGACCATCGGCAACCTGCGCACGGTAGGAAGCGCTGTTGGCCTGAAGATCGCGCAGGGCAACTTCGAGTCGGGTTACTTCATAAGGAGCCACGCCCCCCGTCCGGAGTGCAATCCGGTACGATTCGAGCAACCGCTGTTGCCGCGCCAGTTCATCATCAAACAAACGTAATGCCTGTAAATCGTAATACAGGTTGGCATAAGTCGTATATAGCTGATAATGAAGCGTCCGCATTATATCGCGAAAAGCCAACCGGGCCAACGACTTGTTACTTTCGGCCAAAGCTACCAATTTACTCCGCTTGCCAGCCAGCAAAATTACCTGTTGCAACTGCACGGCATAATACCCGCTATTATACTGACCTGATGCTCTGTCAGCCTCCGTAGGCCGCGCATATTGCAAAAACTTCCGAGTCTGTGGGTTATACAAATTTCCTTGAAACCAGAGGTTTGGGTTGGGGCGCAAACCTGCCTGTGTAATGGCCGCATCGGCAATGTCGATCTGATAGCGTTGAGCTAGCAACTGGAAGTTTCGATCCAAAAACTGCTGTTCAAGTTGCGGGAGGCTCATTCGAGCCGTGTCAACAACGGTGGCGGTGGAAACAGTTTGCGCTGATAAGGAAGGAATTAGACTTAGCCAACCTAGCAAAATACCAATACTGAACAGGAAAATCAATTGAAGACGATACATAAGATAAACGCCGGATAGACTAAGATCCGGCTGATTTGTGCGCAAGTAGCAAACTCGCAGTTAACGTGCGGTTAAAGCCTTATTAATTAGTTCTTAAAAATGTAGAAATCGCTACAGAAGAACTTTTCCTAACAAAACTACCGTATAAATACTTAAAATTTTAAAGAAGTTTTAATTGGTATTTAAAGCCGATTTAAAGTCGGTACGGCACATTTGCAGTTAAAATAAATCCGACTGATTATCGAAGCATGAAAATACTACTTATTCAAAGTGACCCGGACTACCTCGACTTTCTGTACCGAACGCTGACCGAGCGTCAATACACGCTTGAGAAAGCAACTGATGGTCACACCGGGCTCGCAATGGGCTTACATGCCCGCTTCGACCTGATCCTGCTCGATACGCATTTACCACGAATGGATGGACTGGATGTCATTCGTCGACTCAGGCAGGAGAATGATTCAACGCCGGTTTTATTACTATCACGTTTCGGTGATTCGACCGAAAAAACCAAAGGGCTATATGCCGGGGCCGACGATTATATGGTTAGGCCATGTGACTCCGCCGAACTACTGGCCCGTATTTATGCCCTGCATCGCCGTCGAACGGGCGGGTTCAATGCTCCGTCAATTCTGAGTGTAGACAACCTCGAACTGAACGTTGCCGAAAAGGTAGCCTACCGTGCAAACCAACGCATTAAACTAACTGCCCGTGAATTTCAATTACTCGAATTCTTAATTAAAAATGTAGGGCGCGTTGTTACAAAAGCCCAGATTCTTGAAAAAGTCTGGGACAACACCGCTATCAGCAGTACCAATAAAGTGGAAGTGTACATCAATTTCCTGCGCAAGAAAATTGATCGCGATTTCGAGCATAAATTGATTCATACATCTATGGGCATAGGGTATCTGCTCAAATCAGGTTTATGACTCATATAATGTTCATTTTCCTGAGTAATTTTATTCATGCTACACTATAGAAAATCACTACGCTGGCTTTTCTTGTTTTTATACCTACTAACCGGGTCTGTTCAGGCGCAACAGGATAACAATAATAACTACCTCGACTCACTCCAGAAGTGGAGTTTACATTTTCAATTTACTACTATTATGCAGGGCCATAGTGGTTTCAAGGGTGCGGGGTATGATGGCCAGAATACGCTGAGTGCCAAGCCCGATACGGCCCTGTCGGTTACAACGACCCTATTTCTGGGACGCCGGTTATGGCGTGGGGCTGCTGTTTACCTGAACCCCGAAATTGCGGGCGGGCGGGGCGTTGGCCATCGCAATAGCAAGTCGCCTTACGACGAAAGTCTGTATGCTCCCGCCGTAGGGATAGCAGGCTTTCCAAACGGCGAAACCTTCCGAATTGGTAGCGCCCGCCCGGCCCTTTACATTGCCCGGTTTTATATAGAGCAAATTATTCCGCTTGGCAACAGCATTTCTACCAAAGCCGAAATAGGCGCCAACCAGGTAATACAACCCATACCGGCGTCCCGTATTGTTATAACGGCAGGTAAAATTTCCATTGCCGACATTTTCGATAACAACGCCTATGCTCACGACCCCCGAAGCCAGTTTTTTTAACTGGGCGCTCATGAACGCGGGCGCCTGGGATTATCCGGCCAACACGCGCGGCTATACCTGGAGCCTGGCCGTCGAATATATTAAACCAACGTATGCAGTTCGGTCGGCGGTCTCCTTAATGCCCATCGCGGCCAATGGCAATGTGCTGGACTGGAATATCGGCAAAGCCAGTGCGCTGACGATTGAGCTTGAGCACAAATTCAACCTGTTACAACGGGCGGGAACAGTGCGCTTACTGGGTTTTCGTAACGTAACAAAAGCGCCAACATACCTGTCGGCCACGCAGTTATTACAGTCAAATACCTACCCCACCGATCCATCGTATATTCTTACGGGAACAAATTATGGGGGTGTTAAATACGGAGTCAGCCTGAATGCCGAACAGCCCCTTGACAATATTGGGGGAGTTTTTGGCCGGGCTAGCTGGAACAATGGGCAGACAGCTACTTGGGCATTTACGGAAATTGACCGCAGCTTCACCCTGGGTGCATATATTGGCGGCACACGCTGGCATCGACAAAATGATGTTGTGGGCGTAGCCGCAGCGAAAAACAGAATTTCTGCCCAGCATGCCGCCTTCCTGAATGCGGGAGGATCAGGCTTTATGCTGGGCGATGGGAGTTTGCCTAATTATAAGTCCGAAAATATCCTGGAAATTTTTTATAAAGCCCGGATAGCCTAT
>JANXVQ010000223.1 GCA_025351545.1 Spirosoma sp. | reverse complement strand
GTGTTATCTCACGAGTAACCGACTTAAAGCCTACGAAACTTACGAACAGCGATGCGTTTTTAGACACGTTTTTCAATATATAGCGGCCTTCGGTGGTCGTTGTCGTGCCGGTTGTTGTGCCTTTGATAATTACATGTGCCCCTGGAAGTGGCTCCCTATTGGCATCGGTCACTACGCCCGAAACGGTAATCATATCATCCATCGCCTGATTGACAGCGGTTGTAATTTCGTCTCGTGCTGTGGTCATTGCCAGCAGACAAAATACGAATGGAAATACTAGCGCATACTTGCCTAATGCCCAGCGCGTTGTTGCTTTCTGGTGCAGCATTAGAATGCGCTGTTTGAGCAAAGAAGGATTGAAAAAGCCGTTGGTGAGCGTGTCAGGCTGTATTCCGAATGTGTATTCAATCAGGAACCGGGCGTAATCGCTGGGTTGATTTGTCGGTTTATCGGCTAGAAATTCATGCACTTGCCGCAGCATTCGGTCAATCAGCCACAAGGACGGACAGGCCCAGAATACCGATCGTAATAAGGCGATGCCAATAATATCAATACTGTGCTGTTGCCGGATGTGTACCAATTCATGATCAATAATGAGGCTGTTATGACTATCTGCCGGATTAAGAACCATGTACCCGAAAAATGAAAAGGTAGGTATGCTCGGGTCGTTGGGCTGCACCAATACATACCTATCACAAGCCTGTCGGGGCGACCGACGAATCATCCACAGCAAACGCTCAATGCGAACAAATAGACGCAACAGCAAAGTCAATGCAACTAATCCATAAATCAGTAAGCCAATCGTTTCCCAATCTGGTCCAGACTGGGCTTGTGTTATGTCAACGGGAGCGGCTACAATGGAGGCAGTTGGCAGGGCAATAACACCAACTGGCACCGATAATATCTCAACAGTTTGCACTGGCAAACTTACCACGGGCAAGGTTAAGGAGAGGATAACGGATGCCAGTAAATACGCCCGATTCAGATTCAGAAATGTATGCCGACGTAAGAGTAGCCAGTAGCAACTTACAAACAATAGGCCGTAAAGGTTGGCTTTCAGGAGGTAGTCGAGCGCATTCATTGGTCTTTCTGATTGTTTAGGAGTTTGATGATTTCGTCGGCTTCGTTCAGGCTGATATTTTTGTCATTCACGAAAAATGAAACCAGTTTTTTTAGCGAATTATCGAAGTAGTTGGCCATCAGTTGTTCGGTCTGGAAACGTCGGTACTGCTCTTCGGTAATGAGCGGAAAATACTCGTGCGTTTTACCGTATGCCGTGTAGCTCACCAATTCCTTTTTCTCCAGAATACGAATAATGGTCGAAACGGTGTTATAAGCTGGTTTAGGTTCTGGTAACTCGGCCAGTACATCTTTAACGAAGCCTTTCTGAAGTTGCCAAAGCACCCGCATTATCTCTTCTTCGGCTTTTGTTAGTTCACGTATCGGCATGATTTCCAGTTGTATTATGATTGTGATCGAAATGTATGACTAATGATTTAGTTTTACAACTAATATATTAGTTGATTTGTTGAAAAAAATAAAATCCCCGCTCATGGCATCATAAGCGGGGATTTTAAAATGAACTTTTAAGCGCTGTTTTTAACCAATGAAAATAAGTTTAAACAGCCTTGGGGTCATACACGATCTAATTCAACTCCAAACCCCGCCACTATTTAAACAATGGCGCGTGAATTTGTCGGAGTGTTTCAACGGGAATCTTAATAACCTCCCGGTCGTAGGTTAACAGCCCGTTTACTTCGCCCTCTACATCGGTCGTTTGTGTGTAAACAGCCGCCGATAGGGCCTGTTTCTGATAATACTCCACAATTTTGGCGTACTTCTTCTGATACGCTTTCAGCACAACATCGGCCGATTGATACGTTTGGTAGCCCCAGTTTCGCATGTCAGGATTCCAGAGGTGGCCCTGAATTGGCCAGCCAATACCGCCAAATTCGCCAATAACAACCACCCGGTCTGTTTTGGGAGCCGGTGCATGTGGTTCCTCCTGATACGTATGAATGTCGTAGAAATCACCGGCGCCGAGGTCATTCCAGCCGCTGCTTGCGTTTACTGTCCGGCTTGGGTCGAGGGCTTTTACCCAATCGGCCAGGCGTTTATTGTCGTACTGCCCCCAACCTTCGTTATGCACCACCCACGTAACAATGCTGGGATGGTTGTGCAGCCGGTTCATCATTCGGCGCAGTTCCAGTTCAAACTGTTCTTTGCCTTTCGACCGGCGTATTGGCTCAGACTGATCACCCGGAGATTCGTTCTGACCTTCCAGAAAACCCGATGGCATATCCTGCCAAACCAATATTCCGAGCTTGTCGCAGAGGTAATAATAGCGTTCCGGTTCAACTTTAATGTGCTTGCGAAGCATGTTGAAGCCAGATTTTTTCAGAAAATCAATTTCAAACGTCATGGCTTCGTCTGAGGGTGGAGTCAGCAAACTACCGGGCCACCAGCCCTGATCGAGCGGGCCGTTCTGAAACACAAATTTATTGTTCAATAACAAGACCGGCTGATTGGCAACCGGACCTTTCGCATCGGAACGCCGACCGACCGAAATCTTACGCATGGCGAAGTAGCCTGTTACAACATCGAGGGGTGTGCCGGTCACCGTTGCGTTAGCGAAAGCCGTGTTGATAGCCTGGTCCTGACGCGGGCGTTTGTTGCGAGGAAGATCGCCGAAGGGGTCGGTAACGGTAACTAATTCAGCCTTGATGTCGTACAGAAATGGACTGTCCGGCGACCAGAGTTTGGGGGTTTTAATCGTAAGATAAGCCGTGCGGCCTGCCCGAACGAGCGCTGTTGCTACCGTTTGAGTGCCGCCTAAAGCGG
>JANXVQ010000192.1 GCA_025351545.1 Spirosoma sp. | reverse complement strand
CCAAGATCATAGTATTTAATGTCAACCTCAACATAGGGCAGAATCAACTTGTCTTTAATGAATTTCCAGATGATACGGGTCATTTCGTCGCCATCCAGTTCGACAACCGGGTTTGCCACCTTAATTTTTTCCATTTGACTTGGTTATATAACGATTGAAAACGATACGAAAACTTGCAGGGCCGCCTGTGCGGTGCAAAAGTACGTAAAAACGGGATAGAGCGTATAAGCGAAGTTTATATGGATACAACAGTTAGTAGGTCTCTACACGTGTAGGCTCGCATTTGTTTTACGTTCGGTACCCCCATCAAAATAGAGTCTGAAGTCTAAATTTCCAATTGCATCTACGACACGGCAGTATCCCGGCTTTGGCATCTGACGGCTGTCGAGCATCATTTCGAGAGTGCCATAAGCCGCTTTTTGAAGTAAATCAACAGGTATTTCTACTAGTTCATAACGCCAGTAAGGATTCGCGGGTGTTGGGTAAGCCGTGTTGCGTAACACCAATACACGATCATAGCCTTTTAAATGAACCAAGTATTGTTCACGAAGTTGAATGAGGTCCTGTGGGTTATCCGTCCAGTTACCTCGTCCAAGTTCCATAAACTTGTGAATATTTATAACTCCTAAGCGCAAGTTTTTATCAGCCTGTGTCTTTAACGAAATACGTTCTTCACCAATTGTAATATCGTGCCCAGGGTTGCCACGTGGTGCCATTGCTGCTTTTTGACCACATTGTTGCCATATTCGCACAGCAGTATATTCGAATTTATCTTTGGCAAAAGCATCATCAGAAAAACAATGGTGCAACACCGAAGTCTTCTAAAAAACAATCACTTAACAGATTACTCGCAGGATTGACAATAAACGCTTTTGCCTGTCGAAACTGTAATACAATTCGCTCCACCCATATCAATTGACCCTCACGCAAATGAGGTAAATAAGATATGATACGGTTGATGCGCGTCTTTGCCGCTAAATCAGGCGTAATAGGTTCCATACAATTACTCGTAAGTATAATAAAAAAGTGACTTTTAAACTTTCTGTGCCAACGTAAGCGGGAGGGCCGTGGCCTCATGAAACAGTTTCCCGTTGAACTTTCGCAATCGCGCTTTCAGATCGGGCGAAAAACCATCCGTATCCATTGTGCGCCAGAGCGTTTGCAGCGCATCGGGCAGAAACTCGCGCAAATCGGGTTGCGCGTATTGGTGCAGCATTCCCGTAAATGACTCTTTAGGAATCAGGCCCACATCTTCCGAAAACATGGTAAACAGGCAACGCATCAGGACCCGGTCGGGCGCATGTCCTGCCTTTTCAAGCTGTGCCGATAAACTGGCCAGATAGCCTGCCAGTTCGCGGGTGACGCGGGCAGCTTGGCGGCTGGGATCGAGTTCGCGCGGATCGGTAAAAATGAGCCGGAGCATGGCCCGCGTTTCCTCATTATCGAGTTTCGATAACGACAGACGGTAGCGGTTCTGATCGGGAAAGGGCACAAATGAATCGCCCACTCCGGCAAAATTACTGTACACGTCGATGCAGTAACCCACATCGGCCACCAGCAAAAAAAGCGGTCGGGGTTCGTTAGCGGGCAGGGCGCGAACATAGTCAAGCGCTTGTTGTCGAGTGGCTTGCATCATTTGTTCCCATTTGGGTGTACCGCGCAGGGCGTGGCCTTTGCGCCGTTTTTCGGGCGAAAGTCCCAATTCGGCCCGGTCGACTTTCTGTTGCTGATCAGGCGACTCCGTACCTTGCTTGGCTTCAAGCACAAAACAGCCACGCTTGTAGAGGTCTATACGGCCGGTACTGGCTTTAGCGCCTTCACTGAACGTTACGGCCCGTTCGAGCACATAGGCATCCTGCGCGGGATTGTCGGTGGTGGGATCAGGGCGGGAAACATAAATAAGGTCACAAAGGTCTTGCAGAAACAGGCCGTAATTGGCGCGTTCGGCACCGCCCGCTGGTTTCCATCGGGAATAAGTCACTCACAAAGATACCGTGGCGAGAGGATATGTTTAATGGGCTTTCTGTATTGGCTAAAGAGATTGTTACACAGAGATTTATAGCGAATTCGCAGAGGCTCATAGACTCCGTGCATCTCTTTTGCTCTCCATAAGCTTATGTTTAACAACTTCTTCTTTACATAGTATTCGTACTAATCGTATATTTTCCTTATTTTTAGGAGGTACTACCCAATCATACCTCATAAAATTTTGTGATACTCATGAAATACTGTACAAATCTTTTATTTGGCTTGCTTTTGCTCCCTGCTCTCGTGTTTGGTCAGAGCAAAAAAGCAGCTAAACTCAATGACAACCGACCGTCGGACCGCCGAGCGTCGGACCGTATCGAAAAATTGAAGGCCGAGGCCGTTGCTGCTGTTGAAGCCAACAAGGATCAGGCACAGCAAATCAACGATATGCTGTTCAGTTTTGCCGAACTGGGTTTTCAGGAAGAAGAGTCGTTTAAATACCTGACTACGCTGCTCGAAAAAGAAGGTTTCACGGTGCAAAAAGGAATTTCGGGCATTCCAACGGCCTGGATTGCTACCTGGGGATCGGGGAAGCCACTTATCGCTGTCGGCTCCGATATTGACTGTATTCCCAAAGCCAGTCAGAAACCCGGCGTTGCCTACAAAGACCCAATTGTTGAAGGCGCTCCCGGCCACGGCGAAGGTCATAATTCGGGGCAAGCTCTTAATATTGTCGCCGTGCTAGCTGTGAAAAAAATCATGGAACGGGATAAAATTCCCGGTACGTTGATGCTTTGGCCGGGTGTGGCCGAAGAACTCGTTGGTACAAAAGCGTTCTACATTCGCGATGGATATTTCAAAGATGTTGATGCCTGCATTTTCACCCACGTGGGCAATAACCTCGGTGTTTC
>JANXVQ010000172.1 GCA_025351545.1 Spirosoma sp. | reverse complement strand
ACGATAAAGCCATTTTGCAGGTCGCTCTTCAAATTCACTCAGTCGAAGCCCGGCACGCGTCGGAGGTTCGTCGGATGCTAGGTTTGAAGGGATGGGTTTCTGATCCAACACAGACTACATTCACCCAGGGGGGCGTTAATTTAAAAACGCTGCCCAATGTAACAGGCATAACAGACGATAATTTCCGTGGAGCCTTCGACGAGCCATTGACAAAAGCTCAGGTTTTAGCTGCTGCATCAGCATTTTTATAATGAAGAATTTTTAATAGGGAGGCCGGGAAACCGGTAGGTGGCGGAAGGCATCGGGGATTTTCCCCGGTGTCTTTTTTAGTTTTCATATCGCTTTCCCATCCGTTGCTTTTTTCGTTGCTTGCAGGTAAATTCATTAACGCTGGCTGTAAGCCGTATGAAATTCCTTCGCATTTTTCTGAAAATCCTTCTGGGTCTCGTCGTTTTCATTCTTTTATTCCTGGCAGTTAGTCTGGCTCCGGTCGATGAAACACCGTACCAGCAAATGCCTTATTACACACAAACCAGAGGGCGATTGGCGCAACTCCTCCCCTCTCCGGCAGCGAAAACCTCACTTCGGGCAGGCTGGGCAAAAGCGAATATTACGCCCCCTTATTCTACACCAACGGGTGGTTACGGTGCCCGACGTGGGAAGCATTGGCATATCGTTAGCGACTCAATTTTTGCCAGAGCCATAGTACTCAACAATGGCGGTGTGAAAGTGGCGATGGTTGGGCTCGATATACTGATTACGCCCCCAACGGTAGTCGAAGCTCTAAAAAAACGATTACCAGAGGTAGGCTTACAGTGGGAGAATATGTATATGGGTGCCATTCACTCGCACAACAGCATGGGCGGTTGGGCACCGGGGCTGGTTGGACAACTGATTGCGGGTGGCTACGACGAAAAAATCGTTACGCGCATTACCGATGGTGTGCTGAATGCCATTCGGGCCGCCCAGGGAAATATGGCTCCTGTTGAGGTTGGTTTTGGTGAAGTTGATGCCAGCGATCATATTTATAACCGCATTGCCTCCTCCGGCCCAACAGGACCACTCGACGGGATGGTTCGGTTATTAAAGTTAAAAAAATCAACCGGAGAATCGGCGTTGCTCTGCACCTTTGCAGGTCACGCAACGCTCTTTGAGGACGACAAATGGAATTATCTCAGCCGCGATTATCCGGGTTCGTTAGTAGACCGTCTGGAAAAAAAGTCGGCTGATTTTGCCGTGTTCATGGCGGGCGCAGTGGGTAGTACCGGGCCTCAGGCGCGGGGTAACACCGATTTTCAGGAAATCCGTAATTACGCGGGTGATTTAGCGCTTCGCATCGAGCGCACCGTTCCTCAAATTCAGACAAAGTCCGATAGCACGCTGGCTATCCTTACCTTACCACTCGGCTTACGTGAGCCAAATCCACGTGTCATTGGCAACTTGCGTGTTCGGCCCTGGCTCTTTTACACCATTTATGGCGACTATCCGTCTGATCTGAAAGCGTTACGAATCGGCAAAACCGTATTGCTCGGCACGCCCTGCGACTTCTCCGGCGAATTCGTTGCCGACTTTAAACCGCTGGCTACTCAAAAAGGCGTTAACCTAATGATTACCAGCTTCGATGGTGGCTATATCGGTTACGTAACACCCGACAAGTACTATAACCGCACAACCTACGAAGTCCGCGACATGAATTGGTTCGGGCCGTACAACGGCGCCTATTTCGAAGAAATGATGATAGGTTTGCTGAAAAAACTTTGAGTAAATACAAGGGCAAAATCCACCTAGACACCTATCATTACTTTCCGAAATAAGTCTTTTATAATAGCAATTTCGTTGGCGTATCGGGTGTTCTTTCGGCAACCAAAATATAAAGTGTTTCTTAGTTGGGGAGAGCCTTCATATAAAAAATTTATCTGTTCGGCTCCCACTTCATTTTACATATAAAATCGGGAATAATAACAAGATCCAGGTTTGAACAGAGCTGATTAGTATAGATTAAAACGCTTTTCAACTTCTCACGAAAAAGTGAATGGCAAAACGAACCTGAAACCTTACGTATGAAAGCGGGTTAATAGAGTACTCAACAAACTATCGTTTCATATGCACCTGGTTATCCTTTGCTTCGCTATTAGTTTATACAGCCCGATTTGTTTCGGTCAGGCCGATTCGTCGAAAACAACGCGGGAACCTGTTCAAAAACAGGTATCTGTTCCGGGTATTGATACGCCAATATCCGGCCCCGGAATGACAGCGCAGGTTCCGACAAATCCGGTACCACCTGCCAAAAACAACAAAAAACGAAAGACTATGCCCCCCAGCGACCCAAGGGCGTTTGGCATATCAGTCCCAGTTGGCAAGACCAAAAAAGACACCTTACGAGACTAATCGCGTATCAACTGGTTGACTTGTCGGGCAGGGGAGCCGATGCGTGAAACTCCGCATAAATTCGGTGCATGTACTCATCCAGCAATGTCCTGATACGGGATCGATCGTTGGATTGAATAATGAGTCCAACATGATACTCACGGTTCATACGCCAGAAGATTTCCGGTTCGGTAAAAACCGATAGATCGGGCCATTGCTGCCGGGCCAGCGATACAATCAAGCCAGCATGGCCACCTCCATCAACGGGCGGTACGTAATGTTGTTTATGAGCAACAGCGGTTTCAAGTTTGGCCCATTCACGCCAGAGGTTCACGTCAGATGCGGCCTCAACCATCTCGGCAATGTGAGCACCACCCACACGGGAAGCTGTTTCTAAAAAATACAGTTCGCCGTCGTGATCACCCCGAATATATTCGGAATGCGACGCGCTGTAACGCATACCAAAAGTCTCTAAAACCTGGTCGTTAATCTGGCGAAGAGCATCCGTTTCAGGCGTATTGAGGGGCAGTGTTCCGGTACGAAATACCCCGCCCCCGTGAGCCACTTCCATTGGTGTCGCTAAATATTGACTTACCCGCGCAAAAACGGCTTTGCCATCAACCGATAGTGCATCGACGTGGTAAACCTTTCCCGGTTTAAACTCTTCGATGAGGTAATTGTGGCGATTGTCGCCCAGCAAATGAACCGCCGACCACGCTTCGTCCAATGAATGTACTTTGCGGATGCCGGTCGCCGATGCTTCCGAACGTGGTTTGATCAACCAGGGAGCTTCCGTCGTTTGTAAAAATGCGGTAACAGTTTCGTCGTGAAAAAGCGAGCAAAATGTTGGAACACGAATACCAGCTGCGAATGCCCTTGTGCGCATAGCCAGTTTGTCGCGGAAGTAGCGGGCTGTAGTCTGCCCCATTCCATCAATGCGAAACGTTTCCCGGATAAGGGACCCTTTCTCCACATCGAAGTCGTCTAAAGCCACCACTCGATCAATTCGGCGGGAGCGCATCGCGTGAGCCAACCCCAATACCATTTGCTCCAAATCGTCGGGGGCGTTGCTGGGCGAAGGCAGAAAAAACATCTCGTCGATGGACTCCCGAGGCCATGCTTCGTCAGCAAGTTTCTGGTCGGTCAACAAATAAACGGTGTTTCCTAACTCCTTACAGGCTCGCATGAAATCCTGCCCTTTTAAAAAGGTGGCAATGCACAGAAAAGACAATTGGCT
>JANXVQ010000170.1 GCA_025351545.1 Spirosoma sp. | reverse complement strand
ACCAGCGCTACCATCAGCAGCTTTCTCGGTACGGTCAATTTGGGTTTGCGGAATGGGTCGTAGGTTATGCGTTTCTTTTATGTTTGAAGCCGCCTGTATGTTGTACAGTTTGTTCCGCTCGACAAGATTTCCCCATCGTTTCAGATCCATCCAGCGAGTCTGTTCGCCCATCAGTTCGCGTCCACGCTCTTGCATCACCATATCCATTGTCATGGCAGCAGGTGTAATCTCCATCGCCGTCTCTTTGCCCGGCCATGCTGCCCGGCGACGAACCATGTTGATAGCAGCCGTAGCTTCTGCTGTTTTACCTTGTTTCAATTGTGCTTCGGCTAAAATCAAGTACGTTTCAGCCAAGCGGAATGCTAAATAATCGCGGCTGCCTGGTTCGTAGGTACGATCTGGACGGAGTGGATCAAAGAATTTTTGCAGCGTTGGGAATAGAGCTTCGCTATAAGCACTTGGCACCAGAACCTGATAGGGTTTTTTGGCTCGCTCGGCCAAAGGCATTTCGTAGCCAGGGATAAAAATAGTCGTGTCTCCAGCCTTGAAAGTGACCTTTGCTTTCGAGTTATCGAAGGCGGTATTGAACGTGCCTGGGTTATTGCAAAGCCACGTATCCCGGAACGATTTTTTATAACGCGAATCATTCACCCGATCTTTGAAGACCGTTTCTATTGCATACGTTGTGGGACGTAGTCTCTTGAAAGGCCGTCCATAAAAAATGTCGCGAACCATACCCGCCTGTACGTCATACTGCATACCAAAAAGTAAGTGAAGGTTGTTGCCACCTCCGTCTGTCAATGGATCAGATGTGTACTGTACGGCAAATATGATCTCATCACTGATTTCACCGGCACCCTGATCAAATACGCTCGCAAAATCGGGTAATAGCTTAAAGCCGTAATTGGCAATTACACTCTGAGCATACGTAGCGGCTTTGGTATAATCATCAGCGGCTTTAGCCGACGAAGTTGCTTTAGTCAGGTACACACGAGCCAGCAGGTGTTCGGCAGCCGCTTTTGTAGCCCGGCCATAATCTGTCGATCTGATTTTAGTATCTAAATTTGGCAAAGCCGATTCAAGATCTGCCAGGATTGCTTTGTAGATATCTGCCTCCGACGACCGACTGGTTTTTTTTGTGGGAAGTATTGTTTCCGTCAATCGCAGGTCCACACCCCCCCATTGCTGCACAAGAATAAAATAATAGTGCGCCCGCAGAAATTTCATTTCGGCAACTCTTAGTTTTTTCACTGCATCCGAAACCGTAGCGGTTGGTGCGCGTTCGATGACTGCATTGCAAACGTTAATACCTTTATATAGCTCCTCCCAAACGATCTGGAGATAATCGACAAAGCTATTCAGTTGGGTATCGTAGAAATGGAACCCTTTGTAACCGCCATCGGCTCCGGTAGCATAAAGATCGGTGCCATATTCGGTTAATGTAAGGCCCTGCTGCGTTCCGTAAAAATTACGCAACGACGAGTAGGCTGCCTTGCTTGCATCTTCAAAGCCTCTCGGCGTATTGATGTAATCATCCCCAATAGCGGAGATTGTTGGTTCATCCAGTACGTCCTTGCAGGCCTGACCGCTAAGCAAGAGCGCTGCGAGTCCCAGAACACGGAATGATTTCGCTGTAACTATAAATTTCATGTTTTTAGAATCTAAAGATTGTTGTAAACACAGGACGTAATTGTGTGTCTCGGTTTTGATTTGCTTTTCGCACGAAACGCCGATTATTCATGCGCTTAGAATTTAACATTTAAACCAAAGGTCGTAATCCGGGTGGCAGGCGTAACATCATTGTTAATTGTGCCATTTGCCGTTTCAGGATCGACACCGTTGTACTTCGACCGGTATGTCGAAAAGATGAACGGCTGCTGAATACTGGTAAACACACGTAGCGACTGCATGCCCAACTTCTGGGTTAACTTAGACGAGAACGTGTACCCAAAATTGATGTTACGAACTTTCACGAATGTGCCATCGAAGTAAAACAGAGATGAGTTATAAACTGGAAACTCCTGGTTCGATTTAGGTTGCGGAAATTCGTTTGTTGGGTTATTGGCCGTCCAATAGTCCACTTTGATTTGCTGATAACGACCTGCCAACTGGTTGTTATCCCGGTGGAATCCACTCAGAATGGTCTGTCCAAAACGGCCATATACGAAGAACGACAAATCGAACCCTTTATAGCTAAAGCGGTTCGTAATACCAGTACTAAACGATGGAATATCCGAACCCAGAAACACGCGGTCGTCAGGGGTAATTTTCCCATCGGGTATACCCGTCAACTTTCCATCGGCGCCAAGACCGTTACTGTCCAGCACTTTAATTTGTCCAACGGAGCTTTGGTATGATTTCGCTGCGTCGGCCTCGTTCGCTTGCCAAATACCGGCCTTCTTGTAGTCAAAGAAAGCCGTTAATGGTTTGCCGATAAACCACTTGTTCCCCAGATCATCAACGGCACCATTATACAGTGAAATAATGGCTTCGTTGTTTTTAGTAAAGGCAACGTCGGTTGTCCATTTAAACCCACCTTTTGAGTTAACGTTTACTGTCGATAAACTAATTTCGATCCCCCGGTTCCGTGTTTCACCCACGTTCCGCGTAACAGCATTAAAGCCAATAGACGTTGGCAATTGGTCGGACAGCAGCAAGTCGGTGGTATTGGTCTGATAGAGTTCAATCGAACCAGCTACCCGGCCTCTCCAGAGGCTAAAATCTACTCCAATGTTTGATGAGGTTGATGTTTCCCATTTCAAATCAGGATTACCAATGGTGTTGGGGCGATACCCAAAAGCGCCAACATTACCAAAGGCATAAATGGTGCGGCCCAACAGACCCTGAGTTTGGTAAGGAACTACACCCTGATTCCCTACAGAACCCCGGCTAACCCGTAGTTTCAACTGATCGAGCCAGGTAACATTCTTCAGGAAATCTTCATTGTTGATGTTCCAGGCCAGCGCTATGCCGGGGAAGTTACCGTATTTAGTATTTTCGCCGAAACGGCTTGATCCATCCCGTCGGATCGTAGCCGTTATCAGGTATTTATCTTTATAGTCATAGTTAATCCGACCCATGAACGAGTTGAGCGTCCACTGGATCAAATTGCTGCCAACGCCTAATACCAGACTTGCATTACCGGTGTTGTAAAACTGTTGCGACTCGGCAGGAACTCCCTGTACGGACTGGTTATTGTATTCAAAGTTATCTCGTTGAATGGATTGCAGAGCTGTTACCCCTAAATTATGATTACCAAACGTCTTGTTGTACGTCAGGATATTTTCCAGGGTGTAATTGAATCCAAACTGACTGTTATTAGCAGCCGTTGGGTCACCGCCTTTTCGGTCGTTCGTTAGAGAACCCACAAAGCGACCCGCACGCGAAACGGAAAAATCCGGACCAAAATTAACGCGGTACTTCAAGCCGTCGATGATGTTAGCCTCGGCATAAATACTGTTGAAAATTCGGTACTTCTTCGTATTGTCGATCTGAGCACCCGGCACAATTTCGGCTAACGGGTTCGTTAAGAGCGCATCGTTTGTAGGTGCGAAAATCATGTTTCCATTATCGTCATACGGTCTGCCCAGCGGGTTTTGCTGGAGCGTATATCTGTATGGATTAATATTGGCTCCGTTTCGGGCGCTATACATCATATAGGACGAAATGCCTACTTTGAGTACTTTATTAAGTTGATGGTCGATGTTGGCCCGGACTGAATAACGCGAGTAATCCAGGCCAGGAGCAATGCCCTTGTCCTGAAAATAACCTACGGAAATGTAGAACTGCGTTTTTTCATTACCGCCCTGAATACCAAGGGAGTGATTTTGCTGAAAACCCGGCCTAAGTATCAACGACTGGTAATCGGTATTCCGATTGGCGGCAATTCCTGCTGCTACAGCGGGGTCACCTCCCAATACAGCAACTTTTGAATCGGCAAATGCATCGGCTACACCTGTTGGAACAGCGTTTCCGTTTGCGTCTTTGTATAGACCCGTAGCGCGGTAGGCTTCCCGTATATATTCGGTAAATTCAGGGCCACTAAACAAGTGAACTTTATCCAATGGATTTGTAACACCAGCATAGGCATCATAACTGATAGTTGTTTTTCCATTGTTATTACCCCGTTTGGTCGTTACCAGAACGACACCGTTGGCACCTCTGGCCCCATAAATTGCGGTTGATGTAGCATCTTTAAGGATTTCCATCGAGGCAATATCATTTGGGTTGAGGTCTTCATAAC
>JANXVQ010000167.1 GCA_025351545.1 Spirosoma sp. | reverse complement strand
TACCTGTTCCCTGAACCAGCCATTGTTTTGACCAGGCGCTGTTTTTACCGTCGGCTTGTGAGTTGGCTGTTGTTTCAAGCTTATCAACTGCCATTCCCGAATTGGCTTTATTGAGGTTCAATTCATCCCGCATGTAATAAAACCGAACAGGCAATGCTTTCCGTTTGGCCGAATAACCCGTTGCAAGTGCAGGTAAGCCCGTCCGGCGATAATCGAACCAGGATTGGGTTGCGTTGGTCCAGCTGGCAATCCATTTTTGCCCCATAATTTGCGCAAGGGTGCCATCGTAAACGACGCCTTTCTGGGCAATAAACGCTGTATAGCTGCTGGCTACTCCCCAAGCCGTTAGCGAGGCTTTAACACCCGCTTCATAGTGCATTTTTGCATCACCGGTGGCCCAGCCTTTTAAGGCGGCTTCTGCCAATATCAAATGGATTTCTGCTGCCGAAACCAGCCGGGCTTTTAGCAACGTCCCTTTGGCTTGCATATAAATCTCATTCAGGTACGAAACGTGCGGGTTCATGGATGTTTGGCCCGGCGTAGGGTTGAAATTATACCCCGAAGGCAATTGCGATACACTCGGCGGCAGACCAACGTAGTTAGGGTCTGTGTCGATAGCGGTAGTCCCTACTTTGTCGGGCGATAGGTAACGGATGCCGTTTATGATTTTATCGGTGCCAGCGGGTAATGTGGCATCGACCGACAAAGGAATCTCCACCTTTTTGGCCCAAAGTGCCAGACGTGGATCACTGGTTGCCTGCATCGGTTTGAGCAACGTACTACACATTTTTACCCGCCGATAACTGCTTCCACTGATATCGAACACCGTATTAGAGGGCCAGGCATCGCCAGCGTTATTACCCACGTAAGCGAGTGAGGCATCGGCCGAAGCGTCGTCTATAATTGGATATTGCGTTGGATTGGCTACAATCTTCTCAATGCCTGCTTTCGCAATATCCGGTTGTTTGGTCGAAATGCGCATCAGATACCGAAGTGTTAGTGAATTGGCCAGCTTTCGCCATTTCGTCGGATCGCCGGCATAGTATAAATCGGCGCTTTCCAGAATGCTCGAATACGATGCTTTCGGTTTTGACAGCAACGTATTGGCTTTATCTAAATCGGCCAGAATGCCAGCGTAAATCGTTTGCTGATCATCGTATTTAGGTAAAATGAAGTCGGTTCCGCCTAGTTCACCTTTCAGCGCATTGGTATATGGCGCATCGCCCCATAAGTCGGTGATTAGGCCAAAGATCATGGATTTCATGACCAACGCGACACCCTGATGGAATTCCAGATTTAAGGCAACGGCACGCTGGTAGAGCAGATCGTTGTTACGCAGTAAGTCGTAATAGCCCGTCCAGCTTTGGTCTCCGCCCCAGTCATAATCGTTGTGGCTGCTGAACCAAGCGTCTTTCTGCGTGTGCTGCACGACCCCGGCAATATCCTGAAAGCCAAGATTGACAAACGTTTTCCCAGTTTCGCTCAAGACGGTTGATATAATTAAATTCGGGTTCACGGTCTCGGGCTGAACGCCGTTGGGGTTCACGTTCAGTTGGGTCAGGTCTTTGCAGGAAAACAAGAAAGACAGAAACAGAACGAGTAAGGCTGTGTTCTTTTTGAATAATGTGTTCATGACTGACAATTTTTTGAAGTTCTTAAAACGTGAGACCAAGTTTGAAGCCGACCGGAATAACCCAGGGTGTTACGTTGTAGCGCTCAATTCCCTGTTTAAACTGCGTACCGGCTTGGGCACCTGCTTGTGGTTGGAAGGCCATTTCTGGATCGACGTTAATTTTGGCGGCTGTCCACAGAATAATATTGCGGCTATAAACTGCGAACGTAGCACTCTGTAAACCAATCGACTTGACGAATTTTGCGGGTATATCGTACCCCAGCGAAATTTCCCGGAGTTTAACAAATGAGGCATCGAACGTAGCAGCCCGAGTAAAATCCCAGGGATAATTGTCGCCGTAAGGAATGATTTTGGTGCCTGTTCCGCCCAGGTTTTCGGTATATCCTACTATATTGCCCTGCGAATCATACTGACCAATAACACCCGGATTGAATACGCCATAAGCATACGTTTTGCCCCCAAATTCGAATGGATATCCGCCATAGGCTGCTGTTGGGCCACCTACAATTGGGA
>JANXVQ010000113.1 GCA_025351545.1 Spirosoma sp. | reverse complement strand
CTTTATCATTTATAACTCATCATCGCACCGGCGACCCGGTCATCATTTTCAAACGTGCCCAAATCCCTCTCCCTTCGCTCTGGTCTTGGCAGTATATTATTCTGGTCGGTTATTTCGGCTGCATTTATTGGCCCTGGCTCTGTAACCGCCTGTGCCATAGCCGGGTCGGCCTACGGACTTCAACTCCTCTGGGTATTAACATTTGCGACACTGGGCACAGTCTGGCTACAGGAAGCAGCCGCCCGCATCACCATCGCCACGGGGTACGACCTTGGTCAAATTATCACAAAAACGTATACGGGTACACGGGGGCGTTGGGTAGCCTGGTCGCTCTTTCTGGCTATTTTTCTGGGCTGCTCAGCCTACCAGGCTGGTAACATTCTGGGCGCTGTAGCGGGACTCGCCCTGCTGACAGGTATGCCCGTCCCAACGCTAACCATTGGTTTCGGGCTGGTTTGTATTATCCTGTTGTGGATTGGCTCAACGCAGGGGCTGGCTAACTTTTTGGGTATAATTGTTTTTGTAATGGGCGGTGCCTTTGTCTACGTGGCTTTTGGTACGCCCGTCACTCCGGCAGCCCTGACGGCGGCACTGGTTACACCAAGTATTCCATCGGGCTCTCTCCTACTCATAAATGGGTTAATTGGCACCACGATCGTCCCCTACAACCTGTTTTTCGGCTCAAGTATTGTTCCGGCAGGAGCATCGGATGGGCAGTCCTTAAGCGAAATGCGATTGGGCATTTGGGTAGCGGTCATTCTGGGCGGCATCATTTCGGTTGTGCTATTGCTTGCGGGATTACTCATTCCCGGCGATTTTACGTACCCGCACATGGCACAGGTGTTAACCGACCGATTAGGTATCTGGGCAGGATCATTGTTTGCTTTTGGTTTGTTTGCCGCCGGGTTTGCGTCATCTTTAACGGCACCTTTGGCGGCTGCAGTCACGGCAAGCAGTCTGCTGGGCGTTCGCAAAAATTCGCCTACCTACCGTGCCATCTGGCTTGTGGTTCTGGGCACTGGCCTGACGTTTGGCTTACTCAATGTAACACCCATTCCGGTTATTGTGGCTGTTCAGGCCATCAACGGCATTTTATTACCCTTCGTAACCATTTTTCTATTCATAGCCGTCAATAACAAAACCTTACTGGGTGACACGTATCGAAACTCGGTGGGACAAAATCTCGCTATGGGCTTGGTTGTCGTTGTCACGGCGGTGCTGGGTCTCTGGAATGTCTGGCTGGCTATACAAGCCGCATAACCGAAACAGTAAAGGGGATGAATGAAGTAGGTTAGATACTTCATTCACCCCTTTACTGTTGATCTTCGCTATTTATTTCTTTTTACGAAGCTGATTATTCCGTTGTTCCAAACGCTCGATGCGTTTTTGCTGCTTAATCAAATGAAGCGTTAATTCTTCATTCTTTTGTACCAATGTCGCCAGCAACGTTGTCAGATCAACACCTTGTTTTACCATCTCGCTGGCGGCTGGTATTCCTGGTAGATGCTTGTTCTGCTGAACGTACTTTTCTACTTCAGACAGCGGCTGAAGGTGGTAAGATGGGGCAAATACATAATCAGCCCATTGGCGTTCGGACGCTGGCTGTACCTGCATCGCCAACGCCGACAATTTGCCGGATAACATAACGTCACCTTTGTTATTGACGGTCAGAAACTTACCAGCAGTTGCTTCAGACGTAGGCGAGTTGGCCGTTAAGTTAGTCAACCGTAATCCACTCCGGCCATCTGTACCGGCAGTTAGTTCGAGTCGATTTTGCGGGGTCGACGTACCAATACCAACGTTTACATTGTTACCCAATACCATTGCGTTACTGCTCAGTACTCGGGCGTTTGCTCCGATGGCGGTTGCATTAGCTAATCCCACGCCAACACCAACCGCATTAGCGCCCAGCAACGTATTATCCTGACCATCTGTACCATCGACTCCGGCATTGGGTCCGATCATGAGATTACGAAGACCACGACGGCTGCCCTGCCCGGCATTGTACCCGATAAATACATTGTCATTGCCATCCGTATTCAGTTTGCCAGCTTCATAACCAATAAATGTATTGTGGCTACCAGTAGTATTGGGAAAACCCGCTTTATACCCAAAATATGTATTATATGATCCACTTGTATTGCCCTGTCCAGCCTGGCTACCCATGAATGTGTTATAGGTTCCTCCAATTACAGCGCTGGTGCTCTGGCCAATAAATAAATTATTGGTTCCATTAGGCGACTGAAAACTAACGACCTGATTATCGGGAGTGATAACCTGACTCTGCGCAGAGACCTTCACAGAAAGGCAAATAGCGAGTACTGTTATACTTAGCGGAAACGATTGCATACGTGAACCAGTTATGGAGTGATAAGTAAATCTAGCAATATTCATTCCCAACTCCCTACATCCCAGCTATTTTTCGACATAGTATTAAATTTGGTTCTTCACAAAAACAGTACGGAAATAGTGATTTCACTAATCGCTCGTGTACTATTTTACATGGTATCTTTTAGCGTATTTAACTCTCAGGCCATTGCTGGGAGTCAATTCTCTCTCATCAATTTATTATTTCTAATTAATTGATTAACAATAACTTATATACATTTTATTTAACGGTATCCGGATTTCACCATCCGTCAAATAAACTAACTGGCTTTTAGCACAACCTAACCATCCGTCTACGTAACTTTGTACAGATTAATCGAAGTATATTGCTTCAAATCACTCTGACTATGAGGCCTTTTTCCATTCTGAGCTATACGTTTGCCAGTAGCCTTCTGGCTGGTGTTTTGAGCAGTTGCGCGCCAACTATTACAACCTACTATCAGCTCGAACCTGTTTCAGGCGATGTGACGACTATTGATGGTCGATTAGTAACCAAAGCCGAACAAAACGGCGTGGGTGTGGTAGCTTCGTTTGAGCGCGAAGATCTCGAGTTTGTTACGCTTGATGTCGAAATTAAAAACCGTACCGACCACCCAATTGAAGTTAGTCCAGCCGACTTTCACTTCACAGCCCTTGGTACTAATCAAGATACACTCCGCGACCCATTAAACACAAAATTTGCGTTCGCCCGCACAGCCGCAGATCCAGCCTATGAAGCTGGACGCATGGGTCTGAAACGCAAGCAGGAACAAGCCCGGTTGAAACGCGCTAAAGTATTCAATACAATTCTGATGGTAGCAGCCATTGCCAGTGATATGTCCTCATCTTCCACTAACCGCTCCTATCGCGAATATGCTAACAACCGGATAGTTCACGGACTTGCTTATCAGGGAATTGCCGTTAAACGGGCCATTGATTACAGCACCTTTGGCGACCGAATGCAGCGATATGATTATGAAGAGTACCGCTGGCGCGAACTGGCTTTAAAAGCGAACACGCTTGCACCAGGTGAGTCGGTACGAGGATTTGTGTATCTACCCAAAGCAGTGAGTGCCCGGTATCTGGCCATCAACTATAGCCTGCCCGAACAGGCAAATGTCCCCTTGCTCTTCAGGCAGGAACTGGTGCAGCAAAAGAAAACCCGCCATCGTTGATAAACCTCGGTTGTCAAAACCAATAAGGGCTGGCTCCTACCAATCGTCGTCATCATCGTCAAAAGCCTGCTGTGCCCGTTGTAGTTCCAGCAGTGTCTTCTGATTATTCTGTGCCTGTGCCAGCACAATTCCTTTATCGTATAATTCTGCCGCCCGATCCCGCTCATCAAGTTCGGCATAAAGAGCCGCTGCGTGATAATAAGTCGGCAAATAATCGGGATGCTCAACCAAAAGCTGATCGAAATAAACTCTGGCCTGCGCAGGTCGACCATTTATATATTCCATGGCCAGTGCATAAACATTGAAGGGCTCACCGGGTTCTTCCTGTACAAATTGAATTAATTGCTGGATACGTTCGTCATTCATAACGTCAAGAAAATTAGTATGCATGCATACTTTTATTTAAGACTATTTGTACTTTTGAGCCATAAAAGTAGTGATTAGTGCGTGGTGAACAGTATCCCGCATACTTAGCGTGAACAGATACTGTTCATTATTCTCTAATTACAATACTAACCACAAAACCCCCAATAAGCATGAAAATTTTAGTGTGTGTGACGAGTGTGCCGGACACCACCACCAAAATTGCCTTTACGGACAATAATACCAAACTAAATAAGGCGGGTGTAACGTTCATTACTGGTCCTTACGACGATTATGCGCTGGCGCGTGCCGTTGAATTGAAAGAAAAAACGGGAGCGACTATCACCGTACTAAACGTTGGCGGAGTTGACTCCGAGCCAGTTATCAGAAAATGCCTTGCCATCGGTGCTGATGATGCCATCCGCGTAAATGCTGAACCAACCGATGCTTACTTTGTAGCCGAGCAGATTGCCGCTATTGCCAAAGAAAACAACTACAACTTGATTCTGATGGGGCGAGAATCCATTGATTACAACGGCGGTCAGGTTCATGGGATTGTGGGCGAGATGCTTGGAATACCGTCAATTTCGCCGGTGATGCTACTTGACATTGACGGCGACACGGCTAAAATTACCCGTGAGATTGAAGGCGGCAAAGAGAGCCTGGAAGCTAAATTGCCGCTGGTCTTAGGATGTCAGGAGCCAATTGCTGAGTGGAAAATCCCAAATATGCGTGGTATTATGACGGCACGGACTAAGCCACTCAAGATCGTTGAACCAACCGGCACCAGTAAACTCACAACGATTGCCAGTTATGAACTTCCGGTTCCGCGCGGTACCGTCAAAATGATTCCGGCCGATGCCGCCGAAACACTCATCCAACTCCTGCGTACCGAAGCAAAAGTTATTTAAGTCGTTGGTTAACAGTCGCAAGTTGTTCATGTTAGAACTAAATGATTAACGACTAACACCAACGATTATCTCTTAACGACTAATTATTCTAAAAAAATGTCAGTTCTCATATTCGCTGAATTAGACGAAGGTAAAATCAGAAAATCCTCCCAGGAGGCTATATTCTACGGTGCCAAAGTTGCTGAAATGATGGGTACCTCGGCCACAGCCATTGTTGTTGGTGCTGCCAGCGACACCGAACTGGCTTCGGCCGGTAATTTTGGAGCGACCAAAGTACTTCATGCAACGGAGGCAAAGCTGAATGAAGCCAATGGTATGGCTTATGCAACTGTTGTGGCGGCTGCGGCTCAGCAGGAAGGTAGTCAGGTTATCGTACTGGCAAAATCATCACTAGCCGATGCCATGACGGCTAGGTTAGCCGGGAAATTAAAAGCAGGCCTGGCCGCAAACGTAGTTGAATTACCTGATCTGGCTAACGGCTTCCAGGTTAAAAGTAGCATATACACTGGTAAAGCGTTTGCCTACAACGATCTGAAAGCCGATGTAAAGATTTTGGCGATAAAGAAAAACACCATTACGCCCGAAGAAAAGGATGCTGCGGCTCCAGTTGAAGTTTTCACACCGGCCCTTAACGAAGCTGACTTTGCTATTTCGGTAAAAAACACCGAAAAATCGTCGGGCGATATTCTGTTACCCGAAGCCGATCTGGTTGTATCGGCTGGTCGCGGATTAAAAGGCCCCGAAAACTGGGGTATTGTCGAAGATCTGGCTAGAGCTCTCCATGCAGCTACAGCCTGTTCTAAACCCGTATCCGATCTGGATTGGCGCCCTCACTCTGAGCACGTTGGCCAGACGGGTCTCAAAATAAGCCCAAATCTGTATATTGCTTGTGGCATTTCCGGAGCCATTCAACACTTGGCAGGCGTAAACTCATCGAAGGTCATTGTTGTTATTAACAAAGACCCCGATGCCCCGTTTTTCAAATCGGCGGATTATGGTATCGTCGGTGATGTTCTCGAGGTGCTTCCGCGCCTAACAAAAGCTGTACAGGCACTGTAAGTCCAAAATCATAGCGTATTAATGCGTATGTAAGATGTACTTACTATTTTTACTTACGACTTATAGCTCTATGACTTACGACTTTTTGTTAATTTTGCATCGTGGATAAGATTAAGCTGGAAATATTAGGACTATCACCCAGCCAATCGCAATCAGGTTCGTTTGCGCTGGTTTTGGGTGAAGAATATGGCAACCGTCGGTTACCAATAATCATTGGTATGTTTGAAGCACAGGCCATTGCTATCGAGATCGAAAAAATTGTGCCTAACAGGCCAATGACGCACGACTTGTTCAAGCAATTTGCCGAGCAGTTCAAATTTACAGTTCGTGAAATTATGATTTCTGATTTACGCGAAGGCATTTTCTTTGCCAAGATCGTGTGTTTCGATGGCGTTCGTGAATCAGTCATTGATGCCCGGCCATCCGATGCTATAGCTATTGGAATCAGGTTTGATGTACCTATTTATACAAATGAGTCCATCTTATCAGAAGCAGGTATCACAGCTAGTGGTAATGAGGAAAAAGAGGAGCAGGAAGAACTTGTTCGCTCTTCCAATCGACCGGCAACCCGTTCATTCGGCGATCAGCTCAAAAACGCTTCATCTGAGGAGTTACAACGAATGCTGGAAGAAGCCCTGGGCAACGAGGAATATGAACGGGCTGCCAAAATTCGCGATGAAATGAGTAAGCGCAATTAGTGTTATTTTACTATTAATAAAAAAGCCATCCCAAACAGGATGGCTTTTTTATTTACTTTCTTATTCTCTTCCGAATAACTAATTCATGATAACCAAACGTTGGGTCAGGCTCTCGTGTATATGTGATGTCAGGTATTATGCCAATAACTAACTCAGCTGTGGTATAAACGATGCATCCATCCAGCAAATGCCCTCCAAGGGTTTTTCCAGTTGAATCTGATACAGATAAATGTAAATGACTACCACTGGTTGAGAGTGTACCAACGAGCGAAACAATTTCAAAGTGGCCATGCCACACACTTGGCTTCTCCTGATTGGCCAGGCGCAATCTGATATCGGTCAGGCTACCCACACAAGTTAGCACAGCACCAGCGCCAATTCGTTCCTGGAGAACAATTGCATCCAACGCTTTCTTCAAATCCTGACCCGGCTTCAGCCTTATGGAATACGTTTGCATGGTAGCCGCAAGTATGGGCGAATATCCATCAGCGGGTTGCGATTGAGCATCGAGCATAGCCATAAAGCTTTGAAGTATGGTTAATAATAGAAACTTTCGCATTTGACTTATTGGGTACATTAACAAAATCGAGGTTCATATATCAAACCGGCTTATACATCGAAGCTGTTTAAACTTTCTTTTTTCGGTTGATTTTACGCAGGAAAATGACCGAGAATGCGATAAAATGTAGGCTCATCCAATTTTTCACTGAAAATTCAAACCGTACTAATAGTGCTTTGAAGCCGTCGATCCAAGCAT
>JANXVQ010000107.1 GCA_025351545.1 Spirosoma sp. | reverse complement strand
GTAGGGCAGAAACACTAATCGCGTTGTGGCGCCAAAGCCTTTGAGGGCATTGTAATAGCGTTCAGACTGGATTGGGAATGTACCGGTGTTATTATCGGCCTCGCCATGAACCAAAAGCAAAGGTGTCTTCATTTTGTCGGCATTCATGAACGGCGACATTGTGTTGTACACATCCGGAGCCTGCCAATAACTGCGCTGCTCATTCTGGAATCCGAAGGGCGTCAAGGTTCGATTATAGGCTCCACTGCGGGCAATACCGCCTTTAAATAACTTACTGTTCGACAGTAGGTTTGCTGTCATGAAGGCGCCGTACGAGTGACCGCCTACCCCTACCCGACTCGAATCGACTACGCCCAATCGAACACCTTCGTCGATGGCCGCTTTAGCACTCGATACTAGTTGCTCGACGTACGTATCGTTGGGTTCTTTGTCACCCTCGCCTACGATGGGAATACTGGCATTGTCCAGAATAGCGTAACCCATTGTCACGAATGCCGCACCACCCCAATAGCTAATCCGGTTGAATTGGTAAGGCGACCCCGATGCCTGACTGGCGGCTTCTTTGCTCTTGAACTCGGCAGGATAAGCCCACAGAAACGTCGGTAACGGCCCTTGCTCTTTTTTATAACCGACAGGCAAATAAAGCGTAGCCGTTAGCTCTACACCATCGGCCCGTTTGTAGCGAAGCTGTTGTTTCTGAATCCCTTTCAACTGCGGGTAAGGGTGCGCAAAGAAAGTCGCCTGAACAGGAGCGATCTTAGCTTTCAGGTTGCGGACGAAGTAATTTGGGTTTTCGTCGGGCGTTTCGCGGGTGGTCAGAATTACTTGCTTTGCAGCGTCCAGAATAGCAATAGGCCGCTCAAAATACGGAGATGCCGACCGCCAGAGTTCGCGGCTCTGCTTCGTTTTCAGGTTCAGTAAGCTCACATACGGCCGGTCGCCCTGGGGCGATGCACCCATTGCGTTCAGCATCAGAATCTCATCGTTGGGCAGTAAATTCAGCACTTCACGACCGTATTGGTTGTGTTTCATATCTGGCTGACCGGGATTGGTATATCGGTCTTCATAAGAACGATCGAAGAGAACAGCGGTCTGCCAGGTACTCGGATTAACCGTTTTGGTGATGGTTTTGCGGGTCTGCCACCAGCGTTCAGTAGCCAGCGCCGTTGTTGCATTACCCCAATCGAAGTTCTCGAAACGAAACTGAGCGGCATAAATTTCTTTCGGCTGAGCAGAAAATGGGGCTTCAAGTTGAAAGACTTTGTCCCGAATATCAGCCTTTACTTTCGGATCGCCCTTGTCCTGAGCAACGGTATAATAAACGGACGCAGGTGAATCGGCTCGCCAGTTGAAATCGCGCGGGTCGCTGGGAGCTCCATCACGACTGTACGGTACGGCCTCCTGTAATGGGCCATCATTAAGACCTTTAACCAATGATCCGGCAATAGCATAAATTTCCGTTTTGAGTGGAAACCGATTGACGGGCACTAAATATGAAAACGGTGTATGAACCGTTTCAATCATAACATACTGACCATCTGGCGAGGGATCGGCCGCGAGGATAATACCCGGCTGACCGATGTTAGTGGCCGTTCCATCCAGACCCAATCGGACAACCTGCGCCGTGGTGTAGAAAGCAAACTGCTTTTCGTCGGATGGATTTTTAAGCAAATCCTGATAGGTTGGAGCCTGACCGCGTGTTCCTTTAACGTTTTCCTGCGTAGTAGGCCCTCCCGGAACCCGGCTAAGTTCGGGTGCTGGACCACGCCCGGCCGGAACCGCTTTCACGATCAGGCTTTTGCTGTCGGATACCCAGCGATAAGGTACACCCAGGGTTGCGTTGAGGGCAATTGAGCCAACTTTTTGAGCTGCCGACGTAGCGACGTCAACAATATATAAATCTATCCGACTGTCGGTTGAGTTAGCGAAAGCAACTTTTGTTCCATCGGGCGACCATTGAACGAAGCTCAAAAGGGGCGTAGCGGGCAGACCCGTTATCGCTTTTTCATCTTTATCGGTCAGCTTTTTGAGCTTCAGGCCCGTTATGTAGCGGGCTCGACTGGGACCGTTATTGGCCGGATTCAGGCGCAAACCAGCCAGTTTAAATTCAGGCTGAGCCAGTTCGTCAATTCCGGGAGCGGCTGCCTGTTCGAGAATAAGCATCCTGTCTCCCTTGTCTGACATGATGACATTAGGTGTGAGCGGTGCTGTTACCAGATCGGCCAACGCTTTAGGCGGAGTCTGATAGGTTAGCGCATCCTGCCCGTATCCGGCGAGCGAAAATGCAAAACAGGAGATAAGCAAAAGCCACTGGCTTCGGCCAATAGTTAGGGTATGAAGCATAGAATGAGAGGTTGTTTTCAGGGTAATTGGCGTAGAAGCTGTTTAAACTTTCTTTTTTCGGTTGATTTTACGCAGGAAAATGACCGAGAATGCGATAAAATGTAGGCTCATCCAATTTTTCACTGAAAATTCAAACCGTACTAATAGTGCTTTGAAGCCGTCGATCCAAGCAT
>JANXVQ010000105.1 GCA_025351545.1 Spirosoma sp. | reverse complement strand
TGATGATAGGCTGGATAAAAAATTAAGCATTCCTTGGTTCCAGCCCTATTAGTTGGTCTCATTTTAAACGCCTGGAAACCGACTGACCCTTTCAGTCCACGGAATTAACCGGGAATTGCGGGCAACACCCTAAGCGTGGTGTGTATGGACATGATCTGTCCGGCTCAGGGGTGTATTTTCGGCGGACGCTCTATCTAGCCCGGCATCAAGCCCAGCTAACAGGAGCGTGTTTAGCGTCTACGGTTACGACTTAAGGAGGCCTGAATGGTGGCCCAGGCTTTTCTCTTCAATACCATATGCAATTCCTTATCCCTGGGCAGAAATGTGGTGCTGCGGAGTTCATTAGGGCGCACCTGGGCTTCCCAGTAAGTGGAATCGGAAGTGTCGGGAATTTCAGTATAAACGGGTTGACTCATAAGTACAGGTTCGCTAGTTAAACCAGTTGTTGTTTGTTTATAAAAGGGGCTTATTGGGGGAAAGGTTCCGGGCCGATTCAAAGCGGTTTGTTCAGAGGTACATTACCCGGGTATTCTGTATACGTGACAGTCGGCCGTTGCCGGGCCAGAATCCGCGTTTTTCGATTCTATTATCCTGTAAACCGTTTCATCTGCGTTGGCCGCGGTTAGCCTCTTGGCATTTGTCAAATCGGCCCGGACGCCGTCAGACGGCACAATCCGCCCTGAACCGATGCTGAGCGTCTTCACAAAATGTGCCTATGTATTGAGTTTTCCCAAGGAACCGGGCTGGTGCGCTACGACGCTGCCGGAGCCGTGAACCTGATAAAAAATATAGACATGTAGATTCTGAAAATAATTTTGTAAAGATGTAGATAACAGTGGATTACAAGGTCAAACAAAAATATTGTACTACGTTTGCCGTTTACCCAAACTTAGTTGGCTGATGGCTCTAAATAACTTGACATAAAATGACTCACTAATTGATTGAACTTTGTTGGCTGTCAGCCGTAATCCATACCATACGGGTCAGCAACTACCCTTTCTTTGCTTTGGATTTAGCTATTTTCTCTAACACAATTTTGGCATTTCCGCCCATAATCTTCTCCACTTCTTCGCTGGAAAGACCTTTCGACCGTAGGGCTTCCGCTAGTTGAGGGAATTGAGTATAGGTGGTCAAAACCGGCTGGAAATTGGCACTCATATCGGTGTCGATGCCCACATGATCAATGCCGACAACATCCACTAAGCGCTGAATATTATCCACGTACTCCTCGAAGCTTTTATTAAATCCTGAGGGCCAGGCGCCAATCACCCCGCCTGTTTCGGCGACTACTTTGGCGTGCTCTTTGGAAATAGCCCGAATGGCAATTGGTCGATCCGAATCCATTTGCAGAAGGCTATGCGATAAAATGATCGGGGACTGGGTAAGGCTGGCCACATCTTTAGTGGTTTGAAAAGAAGCGTGCGCCATATCAATGGCCATGCCTAGTTCATTCATCTTTTTGACTACCTCTTTGCCAAAAGAAGATAATCCATTAAATGTAGGCTCCGATGTCTGAAGATCACCCAGGTTATTGGGGGCGTAGTGTACCAGCTGAATAGACCGAACCCCGTCCTGATAAGCTTCTTCGACTCGGTTTAGCTGGTCATCCAAAAAATCACCTCCTTCCACCGCAATGTAACCAAATGGGCTGTCGTGTTTGGCATTCAGGCCGCTCAGATCTGTCGAAAACGGTATTGATAGGGAAGTGAAAACTTCTTTTAGTGCCTTAAGCTGTCGCTTGTATTCGGTCCAGCCATCGCCCGGAGAATATTTTCGGGTAATAATTATTCCTTTGGGGCCTGGTTTTATCAGGGGAGCATCGGCTACCAGAGCCAGAAACCCCCCGGTTAGTTGGCCCTTCTTCATGTCGCTAACGGTTTGGGTCAGCTTTGTATCAGCATTGTTGGCAAAGTTGCGTTCGGTAAAAGACCAGCCCGGATGGCAATGAAAATCAAAATAGATTGATTTCTTTGGGGAAGGCATTGCCAAGCCAGTAAGTTGATCGACCGGCAGACACGAGAGACTCGCAGCGATGGTACATATATTTTTTATAAACTGCTTTCGAGAGTGCATACCTACTGATTTATATCAATTCCACCGGCTTAGGCCGCGTTGGTGATTCGATCCGGACCATAAGCCGGGAAAGACTCCAACGTTTGGCGATCAAGCTTGGGATTTGCCCGTCTTTTAGTACCTGATTGGGGTAAATAGCGGTTCCGTTCCCAATGATAAGCATAATAACCCTATTCCGTGTACGGTATTTGTGCAATTGTTTTACGGCATTTTATCCCTGCCTTTGACATAAGGGGAGGGGTGAAATGCCATAAAATTTAGTTCACTTACACTACAGATTAGGTTAGTGGTCATTCAATCGTCATTCGGTAGTTAATGGATCCAAGATGCTTACAATACATAGCAATTTAATTTCCACCAATACCGCCGAATGATCAGAACCTTCTATTTGTGTTTCATCAGCCTGATGTGGGCGACTGCCTGTCTGGCCCAGCAGGAAATTCCTCTGTATACAGGAACAATCCCAAACGCCAAAGAAACGCCGGACGGAGAAATCAAGCGAGCCGATTACGTGGTTTCCAACGTGTCCCGACCTACGCTCTCGGTCTTTCTGCCGCCCAATGGGAAAGCAAACGGGGCGGCTGTTATCATTTGTCCGGGTGGTGGCTATGGTGTATTAGTGATGAAACGTGAAGGCTACGATATTGCCGAAGCGTTCACCAAAATGGGCGTTGCTGCCTTTGTGTTGAAATACCGGTTGCCGAGCGACAAAACCATGCTCGACAAAACCATCGGCCCTTTGCAGGATGCTCAGCAAGCGATTAAAATGATTCGGCAACGGGCTGCGGAGTGGCAGATTGATCCACAAAAGCTGGGCATTATGGGTTTTTCGGCTGGTGGCCATCTGGCTGCCACGGCTGGAACGCATTTCACTAAGTCACTGATTGACAACCCTGATAACAGCAGCCTTCGGCCCAATTTTATGATTCTGGTTTATCCGGTAATCAGTTTGAATGAAAGTATGGGACATTCGAATACGCGTACCAATCTGTTGGGAACGGCAGCAAGCCCTGAGTTGATTAAGCAATACTCTAACGAAGCGCAGGTAGATTCGTCTACCCCACCAACATTCCTGACCCATGCGGGTGATGATAAGGTGGTGCCCGTAGCGAATAGTCTGGCCTTTTACGAAGCCTTACAACGCCTGGGTATTCCAGCCGACTTGCATTTATATACCAAAGGCGGACATGGCTATCTGCAAACACCCGCTTTCGAGGAGTGGTTTGGGCGCTGTCTGCACTGGCTTCGGCAAATCGAGATAACGCCATGAACCGAGTTTTGATAAGACGCCTTTCCAATGCTCTCTACACAGAAAACGCTTTTTCTTTTCTCTCTTTAATCAAGCGTGTACCGCCTTATTCTTTCTTTGCCTGCTTACGCGCTTTGTATTCCTGAAAACGGTTTCGATACTCATTTGCCTGTTCAGGTGTGTACTTTTGCTGATACTCCACGGGTAAGTCAAGCCGTTCGGGCGATAATATGGGGGCCTGATCGGTGAGCGTATTCTGTCCGTTGCTGGCTTTGGTCAACTCAAATGAGTCGTATTTTTCACCCGTTACGGTATACGATTGGTACGTCAGTTTATCGCCGTTAATGGATACGGTTTGGTAGAGCTGCGTGTTGGAGGCCGCCCGGTCCATCCAGTCCTGCAAGCCAATATCGTACATCTTCGGCCCACTCACCGACACGACATAAATGGGACCATCGGGGTGTTTCCGACTTTTGCCCAAGGGCATATTTAACCCCCGACCGTAGGTGTGATCGTGGCCCTGCAACACCAGATCGACGTGATATTTTCGATAAATCGGCTCCATACGCTCCCGCCACAGGTTATTATCGCGTCCTTTTGCCGTTGAATAAATCGGGTGATGGTGTGTGATCACTGTCCAGCGATTGGGGTTATTGCTTAGAACCGGCACCAGCCAATTAGCCTGTGTCGTCATCGCCAACGTATCGGCCAGAGCAAGCTGCGAATTCAGAAAAACAAATCGAGTGCCTTGATAGTCAACGTAGTAAGCTGTCTCGTCCAAGCCTTTTGGACCATTTTTGGGTAGTACGAACGAAGGGCGCCAGTGTTTCGATACCTGAGGTTTGCCTTGCTCATCCTTATAATACTCGTGATTGCCCGGTACGGCCAACGTCGATACCTGGCTATTAATCCAGCCGCCTGCTTCAAACCATTCGGCCCATTGCCAGTCGGCATTGGAGCTGTTGATCAAATCGCCCGCATGAATCATCAGGCTCACGGTCGGCAATGTGGAA
>JANXVQ010000094.1 GCA_025351545.1 Spirosoma sp. | reverse complement strand
TCAAAACCTCGTTTATGTCTTCTGGAGAGGTTTTAAGAAACCTCAATAGTCAGGTTTTAGAACCTGACATCACGTAACACAATAAAATATTGATAATTAACGCGTTACATCTGATCGTTTCGATCGTTGCTATAAAACGTCTTTAATGCATCGCCAACTCGCCAAACGTCTTCAAATGTGTTATACAACGGAGTTGGTGCCAGGCGAATACAGTCGGGTTCGCGCCAATCGCCAATAATTCCCTGTCCGGTCAGGTGGTTAAAGAGAGCTCTGCCATTTTTGCGTACCAACAAGGATAACTGGCAACCGCGTTGGTTGGGATCGTCGGGCGTTAAAATCTGAACTTCGTCAAATGGAGTCAATACGTATTCCAGAAACCCCGTCAGGTATTCACTTTTTTGCCGCAGAGCAACCATACTCGCTTCGGCAGTAATGGAAATTGCCGCTCGATGCAGCGACAGCGACAGAATGTTAGGCGTACTAACCTGCCAGCCGTCGGCACCGGGTGCAGGCAAGAAGCCGGGTGTCATTTCAAATCGTTTGTCTTCGCGATAGCCCCACCAACCAGCGAGTCTGGACAGGCTCTTTTCGTGGTGTTTTTCATGCACAAACACGCCCGATATGGCGCCAGGACCTCCATTCAGGTATTTATAGGAACACCAGGTAGCGAAATCGACGCCCCAGTCATGCAATCGCAGTGGCACATTACCGATGGCATGGGCCAGGTCAAACCCAATAGGTACACAATGCCGCTTGGCGGTTTCGGCGATAGCGGCCATGTTATAGACCTGCCCGGTGTAGTAGTTCAATCCGCTCATCCAAATCACAGCCAGCGAATCGGCATATTCGACAATAGCTTTCTGAATATCAGTCGTATGAATTAACCCGTCGTCGGGGCGGGGTGCAATCTCGATAAGTACGCTGGCAGGGTGAAGATTGTGATGCTTTATCTGGGTTTCCAATGCATACTGGTCCGACGGAAAATCCCCTTTAATAGTAAGGATTTTGTATTTTTTGTCATTGGGACGATAAAACGACGCCATTAATAAGTGCAGATTAACCGTCAGCGCATTCATCGGACAAACTTCCGACAACTCGGCTCCAATAATGTGCGACAGCGACTCTTTACACGAATTATGGTAGCTAAGCCAGGGTTTATCAACTCCTTCTGTTTTATTAAACCAACCTTCTACGCCCAAATTTTGCCAGATATTGAGTTCCTGCTCCAGTGCCGCCCGCGCTGCTTTGGGTTGCAACCCTAGTGAGTTACCGCACAGATAGGTTACTGGATTACCATCGTGTTGAGGAATATGAAAGCGGTCACGGAAGTGACGGAGCGGGTCTGCCTGATCGATCTTTCGGGCGAAATCCAGGAAATTTTCGTAAATCATTGGCGAGGTTTTCACTAGTCGGTAAGTAAAATACGATTTTACTATTATTTTGTTCACCGTACTACACGATTAAAGAAAGGTAAGAAGCTTTCTTTTGATTTGTTGAACACTACGTTTGTAAAGTGGTTGCTATACAACCGATTAAAGCTTCTATCATGAATACATTCCGGTTTCTTCTTGTAGTAGCCAGTCTCTGCCTGAGCCAGAACATACAAGCCCAATGGCGCTTGCTCTATCATAGTAAAGACGTTACTACAGAAAAGATGGTAGCCGAAGAGCCAGATATGGCATCCCAAATCCAGTCGATCGAATCAAGAGGATCTCTTAGCAAATATCTGGTTGTTCGTTTCAGCAATCATCAAAAATCACTTGTTCTGAAAAAAGATGTTTGGGGATATGTTGATGACAACTATAGAATCTGGCGCTCTTGTGATAAAGAAATGTATCTGGTTACCCGCTACAACAATGGTGGCTGGGTTGAATACGTCGCGAATCGACTTACAACTGGTGGTCGTATCTACCCGCAAGTAATGTACAGCCGGACGCTGGATAGTCAAATCTCTACAGTTTGGCTTCAGGCCATGAGTGATGTTCCACCAATGTACATAGTCAGGTAATTGTGTTATTGAAAACAGACGATACGAATAGAATAGTGATTATGCGAAACGATTGTCTACTATAACGCGAGCTTCTTGGGCT
>JANXVQ010000022.1 GCA_025351545.1 Spirosoma sp. | reverse complement strand
ACAAACTCATCACGACGATAAATCTGGCTCGGCAATTAAAAGAGGCTTACCCCAGCTATAACTTCGTGCCGATATACTGGATGGCGACTGAAGACCACGATTTCGCCGAAATCAACCATTTTTCTTTGTTAGGTCGAAATTATGCCTGGCAAACGGAGCAGCGTGGTGCCGTTGGTCGCATGAATCCGCAGGAGTTAAAGAGCGTTTTCGCCCAGATTCCCGAAAAGCTGTCATTATTTGAAGACGCATATCTGAAACACAATACGCTTGCCGACGCTGCCCGCCATTACGTTAATGAACTGTTTGGCGTAGAAGGATTGGTTTGTTTAGATGCTGACGACGCTGCATTGAAACGTGTTTTTGCTCCCGTCATGCACGATGAACTGACACAGCAGAAATCGGGAGAGTTGGTTAATAAGCAGACCGCTCTGTTGGAAGAGTTAGGTTATAAAACGGTCATCACCCCACGCGATATCAACCTGTTTTACCTTGATGATCAAGTTCGTGAACGCATTGAGCGTAAGGAGGATGGCATCTATCAGGTGTTGCACACAAAACTGAAATTCTCAGAGAGTGAGGTGGTCGATTTACTTAACGAACACCCGGAGCGATTCAGCCCGAATGTAGTGCTGCGACCACTATATCAGGAAACTATTCTGCCTAATCTAGCTTACATTGGTGGGCCGTCCGAAGTGCCTTACTGGCTACAATTGAAAAGCGTATTTGAGCATTATCAAACGTCGTTTCCGATTCTGATGCCCCGTAATTTTGCGATGTATGTACCAGCCGTTAGTGCGAAACGGATTTGCAAACTCGGTCTCACACCAGAAGAATTATTTCAGGATACCCTCAAACTCAAACGTGAATATGTCGACACGCACAGCCGTCACACGCTCAAGTTCGATAACGAGAATAAAACTGTTCATAAAGCACTAGACGCCATTCTGCACAAAGCACAGATGGTTGACCCAACGCTCGAAAAAGCGGTTCTGGCAGAAACAAAACGGTTTGCCAATGCCGTTGCCCGGCTCGAAAAGAAAATGCGACGTGCCGAAGAACGCAATCAGGAAATTGGCGTCCGGCAATTGCTGGCGGTAAAAAATGAACTCTTTCCTAATGGCGGCTTGCAGGAGCGAAGTGAAAATTTCCTGTCGTTTTATCTAAACGACAAAACGTTTCTGCAAAAAATGATATCAGTATTCGATCCGTTCAATTACCAAATGCAACTTTGTCTGGAATAAAGTTGATAAGTCGGACCGACCGAAGGCATGTGTATGACAAAAGTTGAGCTGCGCCATAAGTTTCTTGCTGAACGTAAAGCCCTTACTGCTGCTGAAATCAGCCATCGCAGTCTGTTGATTACAGGGCGTTTTTTTGACTTTCTGGAGAACAATAATCTAATCACCGAGCCAAGTATTCTTCATACATTTCTACCAATTCAGCGACAGAACGAAGTCGATACGTGGCTAATTATTCTTCATTTATGGGCAGCCTTTAAGCATATTCAAGTTGCTGTTCCAGTTACTAATGTTGCCCATAGCCTACTGAGTCATTATTTAATTTCTCCCGAAACTGTATTCACGGAAAATCGCTGGGGAATCCCGGAACCGTCAACTCAGGATTATCAACCACTCGCGCCAAGTGATTTTCATATCGTTCTTGTTCCTTTACTTGTCTTTGATCATCAAGGCCATCGTGTTGGCTATGGTGGCGGATATTACGACCGTTTTCTGGCCGATTGCCGGCCAGATTGCCTAAAAATTGGTCTGTCCTTGTTTGAACCGATTGAGCAAATTGACGATGTTGAAAATACTGACATTCCATTGACCATTTGTATAACACCAACACAAGCCTATATCTTTAATTAAGAATACTTGATCAACGTTTATTCGTTTTTTAATCTATATTTTCATAGTAGTTGTTAACTTTCTTCAAAATCTAACAACTACTATGAAAAACCTTCTGCTTCTTTTACTACTATGTCCATTCGGGCTGTGGGCACAGACAGATTCCCTATCACCGTCCTTGTTACCGTATCGTCAAGAGAATCTCAAGCCTATTGAAAGCGATTTATTGCCAGCCTATAATGGTCGTTATGGCAGAAGTGTTCGGACACAATATACGTATGATGGTCTTGACGTTCGACGGGCAAAAGATCTAGGACCCTATATTGTGGCTTCGGGCAATCCAGAGGCCATCCATGAGTTTAACGCCTACATCAGCAGCCGAAAAGCTGGAGCCTGGCTTATTGCGGGCGGGCTCACGTCAATGATTATCGGAGGAATAATTATGGGATCGAACGCGCCGGGGTCCGACGGGAAGTTTACCATTAAACAGCCGTATGTTTGTCCAACGGGCTATGCTTGTAGTGGACCTTCCGGTGGCGTAGTGTATGGTGGGCAAATCGCTGGCTATCAGACCGGTATTGATACAGACCGGCAAAATACCTACGCGGCAGGGGGACTTACGCTATTGACTGGGGCAATTATGGTGGGGATCGGCTGGGGGTTAAACATACCCGGCCAGCACGTACGGCGTTCGGTTCAATACTATAATAGAGCCTTAAAACAACGTGGCATATCGTGGCAACTGACGCCCTATTCATCCTTATCTAATTCGGGACTTGGTTTACATGGACGTTTCTAACTTTTTTAGACTATAATTCCTGTGCGTCAAAGTTTTGCCGTATTTTTGCACTCCAAATTGTATGGCGGATAGGAACCCGCTTTTTATTAACCACTTAAACGCGGATTTCCACGGCATTGTCCGTCCGCATTACTAAAATGAAAATCGCAGTCGTTGGGGCTACTGGCTTAGTTGGTAGTGAAATCCTGAAGGTTCTGGCAGAACGTAACTTCCCCGTATCTGAACTCATTCCCGTTGCTTCTGCGCGGTCGGTTGGTAAACAGGTTGAGTTTAAGGGTAAGGCCTACACAATTGTTAGCTTCGAGGATGCCATTGCTGCTAAACCCGCCATTGCGATTTTTTCGGCTGGTGGTAGTACATCGCTGGCGCTGGCGCCAAAGTTTGCCGAAGCGGGTATTATTGTCGTCGATAACTCGTCGGCGTGGCGTATGGACCCAACAAAAAAACTGGTCGTGCCCGAAGTAAACGCCGATGTGCTAACAGCTGACGATAAGATTATTGCCAATCCGAATTGCTCAACTATTCAGATGGTCGTTGCCTTAAAACCGCTTCACGATCGGTATAAAATCAAACGTGTTGTCGTTTCAACGTATCAGTCAGTAACGGGAACGGGGAAAGCGGCTGTTGATCAGCTTTTTGCGGAACGAGCTGGCAAACAAGGCGTTGAGAAAGTATATCCGCACCCAATCGACCTCAACG
>JANXVQ010000004.1 GCA_025351545.1 Spirosoma sp. | reverse complement strand
CGAAAACCGAAAGTTTAAACAGCTTCCTTATATTGTTTTAAGAATATAAGCTCTAAATCACTTCTTTCAGTATTTAATCTTAGTTTATTTAAGTCACTGTGCAGGTTAATAAACCTGCGCAATTAGTTAATTGAAGTAAATTAATTAAGCAGCCCTTAAAGACAGCTTTAGAGTAAAAAGATACCGATAACAGGAAAGGCACTTGTGTCTATTTATCGGCATTACTCTGTCTGAAATTTGAATATTGTACTCTACAAAATGGGGAATATTTTCCGCACTTTAGCCATAATATCTACATACAGATAACTTCACTAAGTAGCCGCAAATGGGTATAATACAATACTATACGCCTATTCCAAGCTAATTGAACAGATTTGGCACGATTTTAACCTATTTGTGTAACATGACAGACAAATTTTAAATCTGTCGCTAATTCACTAACAGTTATGAAAAAGTCAGTAAATACCTTATTTACAGCAGCCGCCCTGCTAACGGGCGCTATACTTCTCAACTCGTCTGATGCTTTAGCGCAGGGACGTACACGGATTGGCTTGAAAGGCGGTTTGAATGCCAGCTCACTGTATTATGATAGCCAGGGCGCCACGAATAAAAACGAGCGTATCGGATTCCATGTGGGGGTATTTGCTCAGGCCCCTATTGGTGAGTTTTTTGCCATTCAGCCAGAGTTACTTTATATGACCAAAGGTGCATCTGCCGACTACAAAGTGCTTGGGTTTAATGGTAAAAACACATTTAAACTCAATTACGTTGAATTACCTGTTTTAGCAACATTTAAATTAGGACAAGCTGTTGAGTTGCAGGCCGGTCCATATGTTTCGTATCTGCTCAATTCAAATGTAAACTCTAACGGAGATTTTGGCACTGGCATCAGTGCCATCAACCGGGACAACTTCAATAAAGTTGATTACGGAATTGCAGGTGGTCTAAATATTTACTTTGGAAAAGTTTTCGTTGGTGCGCGCTATGAGCAGGGTCTGCAACAGATTGCTACCAGTGGCGCGGCCAAAACGATATTGGGCAACGCTAAAAATGGAGTTGGTTTACTATCAATTGGCTTCAGCCTAAACTAATCAGTGTATTTGTTCATACAAGAAAAGGGAAGGGTTTGAAACCCTTCCCTTTTCTTGTATGAACAAATTGAAAATACTACAAATGAATATCATACGCTTTCAATTTATTGTAAAGCGTTTTGCGGTCTATGTTTAGTACTTCGGCTGCTTTAGTTTTATTATATCCTGTTTTTTCTAATACTTTCAGAATAGCCACCCGTTCAGCATTTTCAGAAACCGACTTGAGGTTAGCCGCCGACTGGCTGAATACCGGCACACCCGGTCGGGCAGGATCATAACTAATTTGAAGGTTAGCCGCTCCCGTATCTTCTGCGGTTAAGTATTGGGGCGAGATAATTTCATTCGGCAATACATCCGCTTCAATATAATCTCCCTGAGTAAGCAGTACACTTCGCTTTACTACGTTTTGCAATTCACGCAGATTACCGTGCCAGTAATAGTCCTTTAATTTTTCTTTTGCTTCTTCATCAAAGCCCAAAATTTCTTTCTCCAGCTGTATGTTTGCCGATTCCAGAAAATGGTCAGCAAAAATCATAATATCAGCTTTACGCTCCCGCAGGGGCGATAAATGCATTTCAAATTCAGCAATACGATGGTAAATGTCTTCCCGGAACTTACCTTGTCGAACCGCTTCGCGAAGGTCTTCATTAGTGGCAACAATAATTCGTACATCGACCGGAATATCCTGATTACTGCCTATGCGCCGGATTTTACGCTCCTGCAATACCCGCAGAAGTTTAATCTGGTTGTCGTAGGACAAATTCCCGATTTCATCCAAAAAAATTGTCCCACCATTAGCAAACTCAAAACTACCGGTCTTGTCAGACATAGCACCGGTAAATGACCCTTTCACATGGCCAAACAATTCACTACCAGCCAGTTCTTTACCTAAAGCACCACAGTCGATAGCCACAAAGGGTTTGTCGGCACGTTTACTTTTCAGATGAATAGCATTAGCTACGAATTCTTTGCCAGTGCCCGTTTCGCCGGTAATAATAACCGACATATCGGTAGGCGCAATCAAGTCAATATGCTTCTGAAGTTGTTCGGCTGCCCGGCTTTTACCAAATATAAACCGTTTGCCATCGGGTGCCAGCGATACCTTGGCAGAAACCACTTTGGCTATGCTTGTTTTAGGACTTGGGGCTGAATTTGATTGTATAGAACTTTTGGGTTGACTCAGCAATTGGCTACGTCGTTCCAAGGCTCCCTTAATGGTATATAGAATCTCGTCGGGATATAGCGGCTTAGTCACATAATCATAGGCACCGTGTTTAACGGTCTGCACTGCTATGCGAACATCAGAGTAGCCTGTAATGATAATAACGGCTGTGTTAGGATGCATGACCTTGATCCGGCGAAGCATTTCCAACCCATCAATATCAGGAAGCTTAAAATCGCAGATAACTAATTCGAATGACTCTTTTCGTAACAAGGCAATACCATCATCGCCCCGCTGTACCGATGCCGTTTTATATCCCTGCTTAGTCAGAAATCTTTCCAGAAGCAAGCATATATCGTTGTTATCGTCAATAATCAGAATTTTTTCCATGAAGAGGAAACAGCTTGTTCAAATAGACCACATCCGGCCTGACACAAAGTGCAGTTACGAGTAGCCTTCGTTGCAGTATGAACAAAGTTACTCAAACCTGAGTGCTTTGCAAGGCTGTTTCTACCGAGCGCCGGGTGAATGGTTTTCCAATAAAATAGTCTGCTCCCTGCTCGGTGGCTCGCCGACGCTCGGCTTGTCCATCAAAAGCACTGATCATGATTATCTTGGCTTCCTGCTGATTTTCTTTGATAAAAGGCAGCAAATCAAAACCCAGCCCATCCGGTAAGTTCAAGTCCAGAAAAATGGCATCGAATTGTTGTGAATTGAGCCATTGCCGCCCATCCTCAATAAAGTGAGCACAAGTTGGCTGATAGCCTAATCGACGTAGCAGACCTGATAATAGCAAACAAATATCTGCCTCATCATCAACGATCAACACTCGTTTAGCAAGAGATGTTGTATTTATCACGGGGGGGGTGAATTGCTGTCCCACATTGGCTCCTGCTATTGTTCTTACCACGATCAGTTTGTTTGTATTCTCTGTCAACAAACTATCTATATAAAATATGATGCCGGAAATTCCTTTACGGCCATAAAAAAAATTGTTTACATAGACTAATACCCAATAACTTAACTGTTTGCGATTTTATGTATTTTAGTTTGTTAACTATCTACACCGATAGGCAATGAACAAATCCTCCGTGTAGTGTGCTATTTTTCTACAGTTATTCTACAAATGTAGAAAATATTCTACAGCAACTCATTTCGCCAAGAATTAATCGTTTATGCTCCGTATGAGCTTCAGGAATTTGCTATAGTCTCATTTACAAGCAAATAGCCCTGTTTTATAGCTAAATAATGATGTGTGTGTGCATTTACTCTATAGTTGGCACAACTTTTTCTAGTAACCTTCCTGACTGCGAGATAATTTACTCTGATTTACTCACGAAAAACCATGGGAAACCTTTTGTACACAATAGCCGTAGTGCTTATTATCATTTGGCTTTTAGGATTTTTAGGCGTTTTGGGAACGGGTATTGCCAGTAGTGGCTTAATCCATATCCTGCTGGTAATTGCAGTCGTTGCAATTATATTACGTCTGATACAAGGTCGAGGAGTGTGAGAAAAAAGGTATTGTCATAAATATTATTTGAAGCAACGGTGTTAAGCGCCCAAACAAAAATATTCCTACTCGTTTAGGAAGGATCATTTTAGGTTAAGTACAAGTTACGGTGGGTACGGAATCCCTGCGCCAAGTTGAGCGCGGGGATTTTTTTTAATTATATATCAAGAAAAGGAATCAGTTTCTATAGAAACATTTATACTTGCAGGCCAAACAGGTTAGCAAAACGTTAAAATCCCCAGTAACGGGGTATGCCTGCGTAAAACGTGGACGCCCTTGTAGAAAAAAATCCTCACTTGTTTCTTACAGGCTACCTGCGCCATAATCGTATAAATAGCTTATTAACAATTAGTTATCGCACAATTATCAATATTGGTACAAAATTTTCTATGCGGTTGGCATCAGTAATAGTGTAAATCATTCACAAAAGCTTTAGAAATTATGAAAGCATTGCCAGGAATATTAGTAGGTCTAGCGGTTGGCGCTGTTGTTGGCATTTTACTTGCTCCCGAGAGCGGAAACAAGACTCGTAAACGCATTTCGTCTGAGTCGGATTCGTTTTTCAAAGATCTTCAGGACCAACTTCAATCGGGTCTGGAGAACATAAAGAGTCAGTACAACGACTATATTGATTCGGCCTCTGGAAAAACTCAGGAGCTGGTTAGCCAAGCCAAGAAAAGAGCAAAGCAATAGGTTACCCACTACTCAAACTATAAACTCACCTAAAATAAATAGACAAATGAGAAGCACACGAGATTTTCTGACCGGTATTATTACAGGCGTTGTTATTGGAATTCTGACGGCTCCCCGTAGCGGCAAGGAAACACGCGACAAACTAACCGAAGAGGCTAGTAAACACACCGGTGACCTGAAAGATCAGTGGGAGAAGGGGGTATCTCAGGTGAAAGAAGGTCTTGAGCAGGCAAAAAGCCAGGTAAATCAATATACCGACAAAGCAAAAGATCAGTTCAACCAATACAAAGATCAAGCGCAGACGGCGTTGAATAAAGACAAAGTTAAAGACCAGTATAACAACAAGGTTGATGAGTTAGCTGACGATGCTCAATCCGGTATTGAAGATGCCCAATCATCCATTAAATTTAATTAAGTATTAATACTTGGTTTACCAAATATTATTGAAAAGTAGCCCCCATCGACCTTCGGTGGGGGCTATGTCTGTTTACGGGTTTAATGATCTTTTAATGCTTGTTTAAGAAGCCTTTAATCAACAATGTGGACCTTTGTAGCGGAAAATATAACCATGAGAAAATACTCACTTTTTTTCGCGCATAATCAACTCCGCGACTGCTTGCAGCTTAACATAATTTATCCACAGAATTATTCATCCGGATTATGGCACACGACCAGAAATACAACCGGCAACTTAGTTAATCACTGTCTAATAGTCATGGTCGGGCTATTGTTATTATCTGGTTTAAGTAGTTGTGGTAGTGGCAATGCAGCTAAAACCGATGAAGCATCACCCGGCACACATCGCGAAAACAATCTGCTCGCCACCGCCACCTTCGATACAGCCAGATTGGAGAATGCACGAAATGAACTTAACCTGACTGGCAAAATTACGTTCAACCAGGATCAGGTTGTAAAGGTGTTTCCGCTGGTGGGTGGCCATATTGAAACCATCAAAGCAGATTTGGGAGATTATGTAAAGAAAGGGCAAATATTGGCTGTAATTCGATCGGGCGATCTGGCCGACCTGGAGCAGGAGGCAGTTGCCGCACGGGGCCAGTTAGCTGTGGCTCAGAAAAATCAGCAGGTAACTGAAGACATGACGAAAGCT
>JANXVQ010001015.1 GCA_025351545.1 Spirosoma sp. | reverse complement strand
GTTATGGCAACCAGCCTGAAATTTGGACAAGTGAAAACGCAGCCCTTCCCCGAAGAAAACCGTTTTGAACAACAAGTTTTGATTCAGGGTATGGATGAGCCAACCGAACTGGCCGTTCTGGACAATGGGAAAGTTCTGTATGCCCAGCGAAAGGGTGAATTGAAAGTCTATGACCCAAAAAATAAATCGGTAAAAACCGTAGCCAATTTTCCTGTTTTCACCAAGTTTGAGTATGGCCTGATGGGCCTGAATGTTGACCCGAATTTCAAACAGAATAAGTGGATTTACGTCTATTACTCACCCGTTACAGGAAAAACGGTTGCTGATACGGCTCAACATCTATCGCGTTTTGTTTATGACGACATTCGCGACACGGTATTGCTAAATACAGAAAAAGTATTGTTAACGATTCCCGTTAAACGAGATGGCTGCTGCCATACGGGCGGCTCAATTGCCTGGGATCGGAAAGGGAATCTGTACCTCTCAACAGGCGACGATACAAATCCGTTTAACTCGGATGGCTTCGCACCTATCGACGAGCGGCCAAATCGTAAAGGCTGGGATGCCCGCGCAACATCGAGCAATACTAATGATTTACGCGGCAAAATTATGCGTATCCATCCCGAAGCAGACGGAACCTATACGATTCCCGAAGGCAATTTATTTCCAAAAGGAAATCCTAAAGCCCGCGCCGAGATTTATGTAATGGGAAATCGCAACCCATACCGGATTTCGGTCGATCAGCACACGGGTTTCTTATATTGGGGCGAAGTTGGTCCCGATGCTGGTAATAACAGCAACAAATACGGTCCACGTGGCCACGACGAAATGAACCAGGCCCGGCAGGCAGGCTATTTTGGCTGGCCGCTTTTTGTAGCTGACAATCGTCCGTATAACCAACGCGCCTTTGCCGACAGCACAACCGGGCCGCTGTTCGACCCGATGAAGCCTATCAACAACTCGCCTAACAACACGGGCCTGACAGAGTTGCCCCCGGCACAAAAAGCGTATATCTATTACCCTTACGCCGATTCGCCGGAGTTTGGCGATATTGTTGGTAAGGGCGGCCGTAATGCTATGGGCGGTCCTGTCTATTACTTCAATGATTATCCGGCAACGTCGTCGGTGAAATTTCCTCAGCACTACGATGGCAAATTCTTCGCTTACGACTGGATTCGCGACTGGGTTCACCCCGTTACGATGAAAGAAAACGGCGATTTTGTGAAGATGGAAACGTTTATGCCCAGCACTAAGTTTTCGCACTTAATCGACATGCAGTTTGCAAACGATGGGTCACTTTACACCGTCGAATATGGTCAAAAATGGTTTGGCGCCAACAGCGATGCCCGCCTGTCGCGCATTACTTACAATGCTGGCAACCGCAAGCCCGTTGCCGTTGCCAGTTCAAACAAGACAGTTGGAGCGGCTCCGCTGGTTGTAAAATTTGATTCGAAAGGATCAGTGGATTATGATGGTGATGCGCTAAAATATGAATGGTCGTTCGGTAAGGGAATGCCTAAACAAACGACTGCCAATCCAACCGTTACATTTAGCAAACCAGGCGTTTACCCAACTACGCTGACCGTGACCGATGCTGCTGGACATGTAGCAACGAAAGCAATGGAGATTAAAGTCGGGAATGCCGAGCCACAGGTAGAAGTAGCTGTAGCCGGAAACAAGACGTTTTACTTTCCGGACAAACCGGTAAAATACACCGTAAAGGTTGTTGATAAAGAAGATGGTACGTTACAGAAAGGCATCAGCCCCGACGACGTTACAATGACGATTGATTACCTGGAAGGCTTCGACAAAACGATGCTGGCTCAGGGGCACCAGGCAAACGCGGGTTTTTCGACTGGCAAACGGATGATGGAACTTAGCGACTGCAAAGCCTGCCACTCAATTGACCAAAAATCAATTGGGCCTGCCTATCTCGAAATAGCCAGGAAATACAAAGGGGCTCAGGTTGAAGGAAAACTGGCGCGGAAGATTATTTCAGGCGGTGGCGGTGTATGGGGCGAACAAGCCATGAGCGCTCACCCACAGTTGAAAGAAAGCGAAGCCACCGACATGGTACGCTATATTCTCTCACTGGCTAATGACAAACCGGCTAACCGTCAACCCATTGCTGGTGATTACGTGCCCGTTCAGCAAAAAAAAGACGGCTCCTATATTCTGACTGCTAGCTATACCGACCGGGGCAACGGTGTTATCGGACCATTAACTGGCTCAACCTCAATGGCTCTGCGGTCACCGTCTGTGAAAGCTGTTTCGGCCGATGTAAAGCAGGATATTTTCCAGTACGATATGCCCAAAATAGGGCTGGTTGCCATCGGCACGAAATCGGGTAGCTACCTGGTTTTCAACGAAATCGACCTGACAGGCATTGAAGGCATTTCGTCGACTATATTCGCATCCACATCGCAAACGGCTGGTGGTAAACTCGAAGCCCGACTCGACTCGCCAACAGGCACACTGATAGGAGAAGCCGACGCGAAACAAGGCACGACAGGGGCCATCAATCTACCGTTTCGTCAGCCTGTTTCAGGTGTCCATAAACTGTATCTCGTTTTCGTGAATCCCACGGCTGGCCAAAAGTCTTTGTTTGCACTTGATAAAGTGCAGTTCTCGACCCAGGGCATGTAGAGAAGCTAATTGATATTTTCTGAAAAAGCTCTGGTCAGGTTGGCCGGAGCTTTTTGCTTTTACCGACAGGATAAATGAATTTACGTAATTGCTGACGCGTGCTGTCGGGTTTGAGATGGCACCGGCCACCCGGCCCGACAGCACGAAAAAGGGTAAAATCTTACCGGCGGTTATTTACTCCAAATCAATAAACCCGGTGTCGCGT
>JANXVQ010001010.1 GCA_025351545.1 Spirosoma sp. | reverse complement strand
GTGCCTACAAATTCCGTGGAGGCTACTGATTTAATATAAAATGTATGATGTATACCGTATGATGCATAATTTTGCTCTTACTTGATGCACCAGGAATACCTCATACAATATACCTCATACAATCTATTATGCGCTTACACCGCGAAGGCAATACTATAATGCTCACGACAGGTCTGGTTTTACTGGCCCTGAATCTGCTCGCTTATGTTTATTTGTTCCCCAACAATTCAACAGCCATTATCTTATCATCGACAGTAAGTCTGGTTTTGTTTGTGCTGGTGGTTCAGTTTTTTCGTATTCCAACCCGACTGCTAACCACTGGCGAATCACAAGTGATTGCACCGGCTGATGGTAAGATTGTTGTAATCGAAGAAACGATTGAAAATGAGTACTTTAAGGCGCACCGTCGGCAAGTATCAATTTTTATGTCGCCCCTGAATGTACACGTCAACCGAAATCCGGTTTCGGGCACTGTCCGGTATTTTAAGTACTTTCCGGGTAAGTATTTAGTGGCCTGGCATCCTAAATCGAGTACCGAAAACGAGCGGACAACGGTCGTTGTTCAGATAGCTAACGGTACTGAAGTATTGTTTCGGCAAATTGCAGGTGCTGTAGCCCGGCGTATTATCTGGTATGTGAAAGAAGGCCAGTCTGTGAAGCAGGGCGAAGAGTTTGGCTTTATAAAATTTGGCTCGCGGGTGGATGTGTTTTTACCGCTGGACGCAGAAATTAAAGTCAAAATTGGCGACATCACCAAAGGTGGCGTAACAGTATTGGCGGAGTTACCAACTTAGATTAAGTAATCATGCAGAATCAAAAATTTCGACCACATCGGACCGCCGAAGCATCAGCACAAAGGACACAGAGATCTTATATAATTTAAATCTCTGTGTCCTTTGTGCCGATATGGTTGAAATTTTTGATTTAGTACTTGGTAGTATTTCTGGCGGGTTATCTGGCAAAACACTATACCAGAATGCTCAACAATTCGCCCCGCTCCGTTTCAGTTACAATAAGGCCTAATTCGCCGGACGGGTCAAATACACAATCGGACGGATTCTTGCCGGGCAAAAGAATATCGCGAATAAAATGACCCTCGTCTGAAAATAACCGGACTACGCCAGCCCCGGAAATGGCTACGTATAGATTTCCATCTGGGCCAACGCTCATACCATAAGGGCTGGGAATGCCAGACGTTGTTGCCATTGCTGATGCTTCGATCGTGATGGAGGCCCACACATGTAAAGTTTCCCAACTTAAGGATTCCTGATCCCAATAGCCGCTCCAAATGCGTTGCTGGTGCATTTCTGTAATTAATAAATTTTGCTGATTAGGATAGAAAGCCAGCCCGTTAGGATGTAGTAAGCCTTCGGCAATAATATCAATTTGACCAGCAGGCGAATAAACGGCAACGTAGCCTAGTTGATCATTGCCAGTTGTACCGGAGCATGTAATGACTAAATTGTTGAGACTATCGAATAGCAAATCATTGGGAGCCATAAGGAGTGGACTTTTTGACTGTCCAATTATCGTTTCGATAACGTCTGTTCTTATGTTTAGTCGTCGAATCGCATTATGGCCCGAGTCGCAAAACCATAAATCGCCCTGATGGCATACTAAAGATTTGGGTCGGCCACCTGTGTAAATCCGTTTTATACTACCGTCGGCAGACCAACGAAACAGGCATTCTCTGTCTTGTTCTACGCACCAGAGATTGCCATCTGCATCAAATGTGGGCCCTTTAGGAGAACGTAAACCCTCTGCCAGTACACGTATATTATTCATATTTTCTACGATTCATTGGCGGCACTATGCTTCAGCCTTACTGACATACTGTTCATGTATCCGAACCATGAAAAAGGAATACTGTTGACTAAATAGGAATTCTTCGTTTTTGTTCACAAATATTACTTTATACATTGGTAGTCAACGATATATTCTACTAAAGCAAGTTTATGTGAATTACTTGGTTTTGACTTATTGGTAGTATTTGTTGTAATTTAATGACCTCATTAAAGCTGATGCAACCATGCAATTCGACTATATCATTATTGGTGCCGGTTCCGCAGGTTGTGTATTAGCCAACCGTTTGTCGGCCGACTTGATAACATCGGTTCTATTATTGGAAGCGGGCGGGCCGGATACAAAAATGGAGATTCACATTCCCGCAGCGTATACCAAACTACACGGTTCGGCGGTTGACTGGGGGTTTTGGACAGAACCGCAAGTGGCACTCAATGGTCGGCGAATGTATCAGCCGAGGGGTAAAACATTGGGTGGCTGTTCGTCTACCAATGCAATGGCTTATGTGCGTGGTAACCGGCTGGATTATGATGACTGGGCGGCTTCAGGAAATAAAGGCTGGAGTTACAACGATGTGTTGCCCTACTTTATCCGGTCAGAACACAATGAGCAATATGACCAGTTTGACCCACACTTTCACGGAAACACCGGTCCCCTGAATGTTACCTACGCCAATCGCTATCAAACACCTTTATCCAATGCTTTTGTGGAGGCTTGCACACAAGTGGGTATCCGGGCGAATGCTGACTACAATGGGGCTGAACAGCAGGGGGCAGGCTTACTTCAATTCACTATTAGAGATGGTCGTCGGCACAGCGCGGCAACGGCATTTTTGAAGCCTGCGCTGAAGCGCTCCAATCTCAACGTTATTACACACGCTCAGGTAAAGCAGATTCTGATTCAGAATGATCGGGCAACGGGTGTAGAGTTTATAATGGGCAAAAACCAGACCCAACAGGCAACGGCCAGAAAGGAAGTTATTTTGTCGGCGGGGGCCTTTCAATCGCCACAATTACTGATGCTGTCGGGCATTGGTCCGGCTGATACGTTACGTTCGGTGGGTATTCAAGTGAAAAAAGAGCTTCCGGGTGTTGGCCAGAATTTACAGGATCATGTGTTTACGGGTATCAGCAGTTTAAGTTCGCAGCGGGGTAGCTCAGCAAATTTTCATCTGAAACCAGTAAACCAACTGAAAGCATTTGCACGATTTCTGCTCAATAAGACAGGGCCAATGACGTGCGGTCCTCTCGAAGCGGTTGCGTTTTTGAAAACAGACCGTGCTTTGGCCCAGGCAAGTACAGGTCAAGTTGATCCAAACCGGGCCCATCCAGGCCGGACCCATCCAGACCGGGTCAGTCCAGACCGGATAGATATGCAGTTCCATTTTGTGCCGGCTCACTTCGGCAATGACGATAAGACGGATATTTATAATCTTGACACATACCCGTATACCGATGGTTATACTGTCTTGCCAACATTGCTGAAGCCTAAAAGTCAGGGTTACATAGGATTAAGCTCTGCTAATCCACTTGCCGCGCCAGTTATTCAGCCAAACTATTTTGCAGAAGAAGAGGATCGACTGATACTGATTAGTGGCTTGCGAAAAGCCCTTGATATAATGCAATCAGACGCCTTCCAACCTTATAGTCTGGGCATTAATACACCTGTTGATTATAGTTCTGATGATGCGCTTTGGCAGCACATAATTGCCAGGGTCGAAACGGTTTATCATCCGGTGGGCACGTGCAAAATGGGAATAACGTCAGACGAATATGCCGTTGTCGATGCTGATTTGCGGGTGCGTGGTATTGAGGGATTACGCGTGGTTGATGCATCCATCATGCCCACAATTGTGTCGGGAAATACGAATGCGCCGGTTATGATGATTGCCGAAAAAGCTGCTGATCTAATTTTAGGAAAGAAGCTAACTTACTGATTACAAGAGCACAGATAGATTACCTGGATGAACAGTAAGCCACTAAAATGTGGCCAGCTTGTCGATGTTTCGCTCAACAATCTCAATAACGACAACGGTAGGTCGTTCCACTTTCACTAAAGCGGGATCTAATTTATTGGCGCGTACAAAATACGATTCGCGAAAATAACCGGGCAAATAGCTCATCATGCCATGACTGAACGAATCGCCAATAAATAACAACTTACCCGAACCCGTGCCCGTGAATCGCGTAGATGGGAACCCAATGGCATCATTGGGGACAAGCGCCGTTTGGCGAGCGGCCCGGCCCGGCACTGGTTTTATGTAGTAATATATTGGATCTTTTTTCTCATCCTGAAGTGTCAGCATCGTAATCAGATCGCCTGCACCACCTTTCTGCTTTTCAATATGGTAATCGGCCAGACGAACCGGAGGAATTGTGGGCTGATCGTGCCGAATGTAATTTAGCAAGGTTGCCGAGCCAATCAGCGTTCCGTATTCATTCCAGTGCGTATCTGTCTGGTAATAAATCACATGCCCACGTTTAGCGGCCCGGAGCGTATCCCGAATATCCACAAAATGAAGGGTAGTTTTAGCGGCTGTCTGCTTGAGGATATCCAGACGAGAAGGAGCCGGACTGAGCTGTAAATGATCGGGCAGATATTCGGGGTATATCGTGTGCGAATCGGGAGCAACTAATACATACAATTGGGTGCCCTGTTTTGCCAATTCCTGCTGACGCTGTAGTAAATGGTTAGTGATGAGCCGGGCCGAATCGGCGGAGAGCGGTAGCAAACCCCGATGCTGATCTATAACCCTGTTATAACTATTGCCCAGATAAAGCCAGCCATCTTTACCAACGACAACTTTTTCGGGTAAGGGAGACTGTCCTAAAACATTGAACTTCCAGCGGCTGTAGGCATAAAACAAGGCATTGCGCCAGCCGAAATTTTCTTTGTAATAGCGATCAAATTGCTTGACAAAACTGCGAAGGTGTGGGAAGTTTAAGGCGGGTATACCGTTTAACTTTCGATTTTCTGTGCTGCTAAATCGTGCAGATAAGCCCAATATCTGATCGAGGGTCGGCAGTAATAGTAGAATGGCGAACGTAAAGGCTACTAGGCGAGGTCGTATATGCATGGTGGTGTTAAAACCGGAAATAAATAAACGGGTTGTAGGTGTCAGCCGCCAGATAAGCTACGGCTGTTACAAATAAACTAACCAGTCCAAGTACATAAGCCACATTCAAGGTCAGCCGGATAGGCGCGGTCACCATGCGAGCCAGTAATCGATGCCAGAATGTTTGGAACCGATGATAAACGGGCGTCACCAACACAAACCCTAGCAGGAGCGAAACGACAACGTCAACATTGAGGAAATACGATAATGGATAAGCCATTTGGCCCATAGGTGCCAGACCAGCCATTTTCTGTAAATAAGCAATGGCCGACGTAAGGTCTTCTGCTCTGAAAAATACCCAGCCAATCAGCACCACCAACAAGGTGTACAGGTGAGAAAGGGGCGCCCAGATACGGTCCAGCCGTTTGCTCAGGCCAGCTCGTTCAATAAGTAAAAACAGACCATGATAAAGTCCCCAGATAATGAAATTCCAACTGGCGCCATGCCAAAGCCCCGTTACCAAAAACACAATCAGCAGGTTTCGGTATGTCCGGGCTTTGCTGCCCCGGTTGCCGCCCAACGGAATGTATACGTAGTCGCGAAACCAGCTTGAGAGGGAAATGTGCCAGCGTCGCCAGAAATCCTGGATTGACTGGGCGATGTATGGATAATTAAAATTCTCTTTAAAATCAAAGCCAACCATCTTGCCTAAACCAATAGCCATATCTGAGTAGCCCGAAAAATCGAAATAGATCTGGAATGAATAAGCTATAATCCCCAGCCAGGCCGTTTCTGCCGGGTAACTGTCGGGCGGAGCATTGAAGATTGTATCGGCCAGCCCGGCAAACGTGTTGGCCAGCAGCACTTTCTTAGCCATACCAATAATAAATCGCTCAGCGCCGATGCCGAACTTTTCGACAGTAACGGTTCGATCAGCGAGTTCGGGCGCTATGTCGGCATAGCGCACAATGGGTCCGGCAATCTGGTGCGGAAACATGGCTACGTAGGTGCCATAATCCATAAAACTACGGTTTGCCCGAATACGGCCCCAGTAAATATCCAGCGTGTAGGAAATGCCCTGAAACGTATAAAAACTAATACCAATTGGCAACGCAATTTGTGCGATAGTCATATGGTTGGTAATGGGCAGAGCAAACGCTTCGGCAAAACCGCGCACCGAATCGAACAGGAAATTGGTGTATTTATAATAGAATAGCAGCGATAAACTGCCAATCAACGATAGTGATAAACCAGCCCGACGCTGCCCGTTTTCCACCAGTCGGCCCGCTACAAAATTGATAAATGCCGACAACAGCAGCACCAGAACAACGGGTCCTTCGCCCCAGGCATAGAATAACAAACTGGCACCGAACAAAAAGGCATTATGCCATCGGCGGGGCAACAGGTAGTAAACAATCAGGAAGAACGGTAGGTACAGAAATAAAAAAATGGCCGAACTGAACAGCATATAAAAAGACAATAAGTCGGACCAAAGTTAATTGAAAAGGAGGAGAGGGCGAAAAAGGAAAAAGAGAGCACACAGATGTGTACCCTCTTTTTCTCTTTTCGCCCTCTCTTTTGTCCTTAATTAAAAGAACGATAATCGAAGTACAAAGGGACTGCCGTAGATTGTGCGAGCCAGACCTGAGTTATCGTTATAATTCAAATTGTACAAAGCCGTTAGATTTACCCCAAATCGCCGGGAAATGGGTTGCGAGTAGGTTACACCAACTAAAGGGGAAGTTAGGCCAGCGCTGGAAGTCTGACCAGTTTGATCGTACTTAACCGCTATCGTACTGTTCTCAACCTCGCCGTGTAAGTATAAATTAGGCAGTATTGATGGTATAAATTCATACATCACAAAGCCACGTACTCCATATTGATTGTAAGTTTGAAGGGGTACTGTCGCGCCTGTGTTTGTGTAGCCTTTGTAACGAGTATACGTATAGGTGCCACCAACGCCAACAATTATTCGCTCAGTAGCCTGATAAGCAACAACGGGCGAAATACCCAGACTAAAGGGGTTGCCAAAGCGGAAGCCGTTTATGCCGCCCCCAAATCGAAGCCGCTGACCGAAGGGCAATGGTCGGCCTTCGGGGGTTTGGGTTCTAAGGGGGTCTTTGCCCTGATCCCGGCGGTCATCCGGGTCTTCTGTAAGCTGTCCGAAGGCAATACTGCTACTTAATAACGCTGTGATAAACAGCAACTTCTGAATATAATTCATGGTGTTTTGTGCAAAATATAACTCTTCTTACGTAACGAAATCAAAAGGTAAATTCTTTTACATCAGGGTCGTTTAGCAAACGTTTAATGCATTTTTCATGGTTCTGCTCAGAGCCATCAACGCGCCAGTGACCGATAATCTCCGTGCCAATACGTTGCTGCTGGTTTCGAGTCGACCGTAGGCCGTATTCCTCAAAAAGCTCTTCGTATTGATTAAGGGTTTTGTTATGAAACGCAGTTACAATCTTATAATCACGCGTTTGGTTCAATTTTTGAATTCGGTTCGCCAGGCCAACCATCAATAGCAGAGAGCCCAAGATAAACACAAAGCCAACAAGGGCAATGTCGTAATGACCAGCGCCCACACACATACCCAAAGCGGATACGGCCCAGACGGTAGCCGCCGTAGTCAAGCCCTTTATTCGGTTATCGTCCCGAAAAATAATGCCTGCGCCCAGAAAACCGATGCCATTGACAATATTAGCCGCAATACGATCACCCGTGCCGCCAATGCGACCCGAGATCATAGTAAACAAAGCCGAGCCGACGCAAATCATAATCATCGTTCGCAAACCGGCCGCTTTGCCGTGATACTCGCGTTCTGCCCCAAGCAGGCCACCAATCACTAAGGCGATACTTAGCCGAATAATATCTTCCTGCGCAAAATCCATTTCGTTCGTTAGTCAATACGGGAATAGACAGAGTCCCGTTGCACAGCAGAATATTATTAATCTCTCCAGCTGGTTTTAAACGAACGGGAGAAACCATATGTTGAAATAAACCGTTAAAATTCAGATAGAGTTTACCCTCATTAATTTAGAATGACTCAGACTACGGAAGCTGGACCCCGGACCGCCGGACCGCTACATTCTGTTGACCATCTTGACCCCAAGCAGTTTATTATTATTAAAGGGGCGAAAGTACATAATCTAAAAGGAATTGACGTTGCCATACCCCGCAACAAACTAGTTGTCCTAACCGGCCTGTCGGGTTCGGGCAAGTCGTCGCTGGCATTTGATACGTTATTTGCCGAAGGCCAGCGCATGTATGTCGAAAGCCTTAGCAGCTACGCCCGTCAGTTTCTGGGACGAATGGAAAAGCCCGAAGTCGAATACATAAAAGGTGTTTCGCCCGCTATTGCTATCGAACAAAAAGTATCGACCCGTAATCCACGGTCAACGGTTGGAACCTCTACCGAAATATATGATTACCTGAAACTGCTCTTCGGGCGGGCGGGCATTACCTACTCGCCAATATCGGGCCACGAAGTTCGCAAAGATACGGTCACGGATGTGGTTAAGTTCATGTACGATTTCGGAGCGAGTCCGGGTGATGCTCCACAGCGGGTGATGATCATGGCGCCGTTGCGCGTCCGTGAGGGCCGAACGCTGGCCTACGAACTGAATATTCTGCTTCAGAAGGGCTATACCCGAATTGTTGTCGATGGCGGTCAGAATGCCGCATCACCAGCGGGTCGCGGTCGGAATGCCGCATCACCAACGGGTCGGCAGGTGTTGCAAATCGAAGACGTTTTAGAAAATGACGCCCAGGTTGATGAACTTAGCCTTGAGGTATCGACGCCTTTTTCGCTCGAAATTCTCGTTGACCGGGGCACCGTATTGTATGATGCCGAAGGCAATCCTGACGAAGATAATCAATACCGCCTTTCCGATTCTGTTCAAACCGCTTTTAGCGAGGGCGAAGGTGCCTGCCGGGTAGACATCGTCGGAAAAGAATCCCGTATTTTCTCCGACAAGTTTGAACTGGACGGAATTGTATTTGAAGAGCCGAGTGTGAACCTGTTTACGTTCAACAATCCATATGGAGCCTGCCGCCGGTGCGATGGCTTTGGAAAAGTACTGGGCATTGATCCGGATTTGGTAATTCCCGACAAAAATCTTTCTGTATTTGAGGGCGCTATTGCCCCCTGGCGCAGCGAGAAAATGAGCGAGGAATTTTTGAAGCCATTACTTAAAAATGGAATTCGTTTCGACTTCCCGATTCATCGGCCTTACAAAGACCTGTCATCCGTCGAACAGGAATTGCTCTGGAATGGCAATACGTATTTCGACGGTATAAACTCCTTTTTTGCCTTTGTCGAAAGCCAGACGTTCAAAGTTCAATACCGCGTGATGCTGTCGCGTTACCGGGGCAAAACAACGTGTCCTGAATGCCGGGGTTCCCGCCTTCGCAAAGACGCGGGCTACGTAAAAGTAGCCGAAAAATCCATTACCGATCTGGTATTGATGCCCTTAACACAGGTTACGACTTTCTTCCATACACTTGAACTACCAGCACACCAACAGCAGATTGCCAACCGATTATTGATCGAAATTCGTAATCGTCTGGACTATATGGAGCGCGTTGGACTGGGTTATCTGACGCTTAACCGACTGACTAATTCATTGTCGGGTGGTGAATATCAGCGCATTAAATTGGCTACTTCGCTTGGATCGGCGTTGGTTGGTTCGATGTATATATTAGACGAACCGAGTATTGGTTTGCACCCCAGAGATACGCAACGGCTGGTTAGTGTGCTGGAATCATTGCGCGACATGGGCAATACGGTCATCGTGGTTGAACATGAAGAGGAGGTGATGCGGGCCGCTGATCAGTTAATCGACATCGGCCCCGATGCCGGTTCGCTGGGCGGTCACCTGGTGTTTCAGGGAACATGGGCCGATATCAAGAATGAAAAATTGATCGTGAACAATGGGCAATCGGATTCAGAACATTATCCATTAAAATCCCATACTCTTGACTTTTTGACGGGTCGCGAAACGGTGCCGGTGCCCACATTCCGGCGGTCGGCGACCAACTTTATTGAGTTGAAAGGTGCGCGGGAAAACAACCTCAAAGATGTTGACGTGCGGATTCCGCTCAATACGCTCACCGTTGTAACAGGCGTATCAGGCTCCGGCAAGAGTACGCTGATTCGGAAAGTGCTGTATCCAGCCCTGATGCGGCAACGTGGAGAAGGCACCGAAGAAACGGGCAAATACGATTCACTCGGGGGATCGCTCGACCGGATTTCTTCCGTCGAAATGATCGACCAGAATCCCATTGGCAAATCGAGCCGCTCGAATCCGGTTACGTACATCAAAGCATATGACTACCTCCGGCAGGTGATGGCCGACCAGCCTGTGTCGAAGTCGCGGGCCTACAAGCCGAGTCATTTTTCGTTTAATGTCGATGGCGGTCGTTGCGAGGTTTGCCAGGGCGAGGGTGAGGTGAAGATAGAGATGCAGTTCATGGCCGATATTTACCTGAAGTGTGAGGGCTGCGGAGGCAAACGTTTCAAGCAGGAAGTACTGGAGGTGACCTTGCACGACAAAAATATATCGGATATTCTGGACATGACTGTCGATGAAGCCATTGACTTTTTTCGCCAGTTTGAACCCAAAATGGCTGATAAACTGCAACCGTTGCAGGATGTGGGTTTAGGCTATATTGGCTTGGGGCAATCGTCTAATACGCTCTCGGGCGGTGAAGCCCAACGGGTGAAATTGGCATCGTTCTTAGGCAAAGGCAATCCTAACAAGGGCAGCACGCTATTTATTTTCGATGAACCAACTACGGGTCTGCACTTCCACGACATCCGTAAACTGCTCTCGGCTATCAATGCCTTGGTCGACCAGGGCGATTCTATAATTATCATCGAGCATAATATGGAAGTCATCAAAAATGCCGACCATATTATTGACCTCGGTCCCGAAGGTG
>JANXVQ010000984.1 GCA_025351545.1 Spirosoma sp. | reverse complement strand
AAATCCTTACCCAGTTGGATCACCTTCGGAAAAATCCGGGCAGCTTATGCCGAAGTGGGCAGTGACACCGACGTGCAAGCTTACTCCAACAATCTGTTTTATGGCATTAATGCTCAGCAACTCCCATCGCCCAGCGGAATTTCCCAGCCATTAGCCAGCATTAGTGGCACTACTGTTCCCAATGCCAATCTGCGCCCCATGCGCGTCTCCGAAAAAGAAGTTGGTCTGGAACTCAAACTGTTCAACAATTCGATAGGGCTGGACCTGACGTATTACGACAAATTGTCGTCGGATCAAATTCTGCGAGCCCAAATATCTGACACGGGCGGTTACCTAACGCAGTTGATCAACGTAGGGCAAAGTCAAAATAAAGGGTTCGAAATGTTAGTGACGTTTTCGCCCTTCAAACGAGCTAATTTTAATTGGAATGTCAATCTAAACGGAGCTTATAACGTAACCAAAGTACTGGACCTGGGCAGCAGCGTTAGTGATAACATGATCACCGTAGGAACAGGCGATTACAGTGGCGAACTCCGTCAGGTAGTTGGTCAACCCATTGGTCAATTGTTTGGCTTTGGATACCTGCGAGATGCGCAGGGCCGCCAGGTCTTCGATGTGGGTAACGGGCGTCCTCTTCGAACCGCCACTCAGGTTAGCTTTGGCAGTGCCCTGCCGAAATGGGTAGGAGGAATTACCAATAGTTTCACCTACAAAGGCATTAATCTGTCGTTCCTGATCGACTTCAAGCTGGGGCACAAAATGATCTCCGGAACGAATTTTAATGCCTGGCGACATGGTCTGCACCAGGCGACTCTGGTTGGGCGTGAGCAAGGCTATGTCATTGGCAATGGCGTGAACCTGAATGGTGAGGTCAATCAGACCAAGTCTGGTGTGCAGGCCTACTATGAAACGGTGCGCTCTCAGAACATTGCCGAAGAGTTTGTCTATAATGCCGGTCTCTGGGAGTTGAGGCAGATAACCATCGGCTATGATTTTACTAAATTCTTACCCACCTCCGGTATGTTTATTAAAGGTATTCGGTTAAATGCGGTGGCCAATAACGTGGCCGTGATCAAGAAATGGGTACCCAATATCCATCCGGAGCAGTTTGGCTTTTCCTCCGACAATCTGTCTGGATTGGAAGCAACTGGTTTGCCTATCACCCGCAGTGTTGGATTCAATCTTAATGTTAAGTTTTAAGGGGTGCAACGCAGCTCTTTTCAACCACCAAAAATAAGATTACAATGAAAAAAATTCAAAAATACCTGCCTGCCTGGATCGTAGTTCTCTTCTTGCTGGCCTCCTGCGATAAGGGTTTCGATGAAATGAACGTCAACCCCATTGCATTGACGGCAGTAGAACCCGCCTTTCAATTGAATACGGCTATTTTGAACAGTGTGCCGGGCTATGGAAATCTCAGTTACGAAACGACTATTGTTAAGCAGATGATTACGCCCTTCAGCGGGCAGGGGTCGGCGGCTAATTTTAATCAGGACAATCGAACGGTGTCAAACGGTAACTGGGTTTCGATTTACGAGACAATTATAAAGGAGTTGACCGATGTTATTGCCAAAACGAAAAGTGATCCCACCCGCGTAAACCTGTATAATATGACCCGAATTTGGCGGGCGTACTCGTTTATGATATTGACAGATACCTATGGCGATATACCTTATACGCAGGCTGGGAAAAGCTATCTGGAAGGGCTGGTTACCCCTATATACGATACGCAGGAGTCTATTTATACTGATATCTTGACTGAACTGGATGCGGCTTCGACGGCCCTGGATGCGACTAAAACAAAGAATGCCAGCGATATTCTATACGACGGTGACGTGGTTAAATGGAAACGATTGGGGTATTCAATTTTGTTGCGGGCTGCCATGCGACTTTCCAAAGTGAATCCGGCAAAAGCAGCCGAATATGTTGCTAAGGCGGTTGCCGGTGGTGTTATGCAGTCAAATGATGACAATGCCTTAATTCGGCACACGGCTAATTTTACCAATCCCGTTGGTTCTCCATTAAATGGTGGCCAATCGGCTTTCTTCTACCTGGCCGAAGATTTTGTCACGTTTCTGAGTAAAACCAATGATCCCCGCTTAACGTCTATTGCTGTCCGTTATGTGGGTGCTACCAGTGGTGCGCAACAGGTAGAATCCAGAGCGAACCGAACCCCGGCCGTACAGATCGGCGCTCCACTTGGGTACGATAATACAACGATTGGTGCTGCCGTAACGGCTAGTAAACTCACCAGTTTGTGGGATTACAGTCAGCTCGACAAAACAAGGATGGCCGCTCTTTTGGCACCTAGTTTTTTGGTTACGTATGGGCAAACGCAACTTCTAACGGCCGAAGCAGTTGTTCGGAAATGGACACCGGGCGATGCCGCTTCTCTTTATGCCAATGGCATACGGGCACACATGCGGCAGTTAGCCAGTTATGGAACAACCACGGCCATTGCCGAAACAGCAATCACGACGTATGTACAGGCCAATCCGCTTATAACGGGAAAGGAACTGGAACAAATCAATACACAATACTGGGTCGCTTCTTTTCTGGTTGGCCCTGAAACATGGGCTAATTTCCGCCGGAGTGGGTTTCCGGTATTGACGCCTAATTCATACCCAGGCAGTGACCTGAAAACGGAAGGCTTTATCCGACGATTGACCTACACGGATGCCGAGTTGAATGTCAATAAAACGAATGTACTTCAGGCAATTACCCGACAGGGAGCCAATTTGTTAGATACCCGTATCTGGTGGGATAAGAAATAAAGTAAAGTTGCTTTTATACCACCTTTATTCTGTATGAAGAATTTAAAAAAACGACTTAAACAAGGCGAAACACTTAATGGGTGCTGGCTAAATCTGGGTAGTTCATTAACCGCCGAAATTGTTGGCCATGCTGGTTTTGACTGGGTGCTCATTGATCTTGAACATGGGGCCGGGTCGGAGAAAGATGCGCTTTGCCAGTTGCAGGCTCTCGAACACACCTCTGCGGGCGTTATTGTACGGGTAGAAAGTGCAGAAGGTCAACGTATTCATCGTGTCCTGGATATGGGTGCTGAAGGTATTATGTGCCCAAAAATCACGACGCCAGCCGATGCTCAAAAAGTGGTAAATGGCTTGCATTATCCTCCGCATGGCAGCCGCGGGGTAGCCAAGATGGTGCGGGCAACGGGCTTTGCCCAGAACTTTAACCAGTATTATCAGGATGCTCGGGAAACAATTCTTGGGTTGGTACAAATCGAAACAGTAGAGGTACTGAATCACCTGGATGAAGTGGCGGCTATTGATGGTGTCGACGTACTTTTTATTGGCCCAGCC